>QKCK01000028.1 GCA_003245695.1 Bacteroidota bacterium
AGGTTTGAAGAGCTATCGATAAATAAATTTATTATTATTGTCAACAGTAAGGGTCATTTAAATAATCCTATCCAGGTGTATAAAACTCAAAATAAAAAACCAGTCACTATGAACAGGCTTGTTAGGGTAATCCCTCTTTTAACCGCAGTTTTGTTTTCTATGCTTTTTAATTCAGGCTGTAACCAGGAAAACAAGAAGAGACTATTTCTGGGCGAGGTATATACAAATCTTGATCAGATTAAATCAGCAGCCTATTATTCAACACGGGAATCATGGGCTCCGGGTGACACAACACCTCTTCTTTCCTTCAGGGTTTTTTGTAAAGAAATCTTCAATCCGGCAGACACTGCAATAGGTTCCAGTTATGCAGTAATGTCTGCTGAGGACACAACCAATATGTCTTTTTGTTATGATGGAAATATGCGTGCGGTTGTATATCAGGAGGAAAAATATATTGTTGTAGACAGTTTTAAGGTAAGGCCTTTGCCTTTCAGACCTATTGCCCCTCCCTTTTTCAATTATGCTAAAAGCATAATAAGATATGCCATGGAGACAGATGATACAATTCTGACTGACATAACTGATTATGGAGACTCGCTTCTGTTAAAACTTGTGATCAATGAATCGGAGAATGTTGAGTTTTTCGGCAAGCCTTTTCATATGGACAGAGACCCTAATGATCATGGTGAAACTACCTCATTATATGAGATATGGATTGATAAGAGCAATAAATTACCCTTTAGGGTAAGGAGGGAGATGTCATATGACATCTCTGTTGAGATTTGCCGTAAAGCTGATTTTAATACCCTTAAGCTAAAAGACTTTAGAGCAACAGATTATTTTAATCCTGAATTTACTGTTGTGCCTTATGGCAGAGGAATAAAGAGGAGCTTTATGAAGGATTTGACAGGGTCGCCGGCTCCAGGATGGTCTCTGAAAGATGCAGAAGACAGGAAGGTGTCATTAACTGATTTTAAAAGTAAAGTATTGATAGTCCAGTTCTCAAGCATTACATGTGGTCCATGCAAAAGCTCAATACCCTTCCTTAAAAGCCTTGCATCAGAGTATGATAAGAAAGATCTTGATATTGTGAGTCTTGTAACATGGGCAAGTAGTACCAAAGCTCTTGATGTCTACCAGAGCAGGAACGACTTTGATTATACCTTTCTTCTTTCAACGCCTGAGGTATCGAGAAGCTATCTCATCAAGTCAGTTCCTGTATTTTTTATTCTTGATGAAAACCGCATTATAAGGAAAGTTATAAAAGGCTATAGTGAAGGGGAAACTGATACAGAGATAAGAAAAGCAATAGAGGAGCTGAAGTAGCGAGGTTTATTGTTCAAGAGGATATTATTTGAATAAAAACCTCCTGAAGTAAAGTGTCAGGAGGTTTTTTGTACCCGGAGCCGGGATCGAACCGGCACAGCATTGCTGCCACTGGTGTTTGAGACCAGCGCGTCTACCAATTCCGCCATCCGGGCTTAAAACTGGTAACTCAGGGAGTGCGAAATTAGAAAAATATGTGATAGCATCAAAACGCATTTTGAAAAAACCTGACCATCACGATTTGAATTCACCAAACAGTGATGCTTTATTAAAGTATTTTACTGCAGTGCCATAAATGAGTGCTGTCCAGAATGAGAACAGAGCATATATAAGTGCGGGTTTGGTAAAATCGTGATTGTTAAGCAGAGTGCCTGCAACAAGAAATGCCAGTGTTGTGTTTTGCAGGGCCACTTCAATACCAAGTGTAAATGAGGTAGCCGTGCTTTTTCCTACGGCAAAGCCGGTAACCATTCCGGCAATAAAAGCAGTGAGGTTGATCAACAGGGCATATGGAGTTATCATAATTGCTTCTTCATATGTAATGCCCGATCCTCCTTGTTTCTCATCGGCAATAAAGTAGATCAGAAATACAAGACCGAACAGAACGATCATAGACAGCTTTATAGGTTTACGTATTCGCTCTGCCGTTCCCGGAAATCTGTACCGAAAGAGTATGCCTAAAGTGGCTGGTATTATTGTTACCAGAAAGATATCGGCCATAGACTCAGCAACAGGAAGTCTTATGTCGGAAGTAACCCCCAGAAAGAATGCCAACGCCAGATTGACGAAAAGCGGTATTGTAAAGATAGTTATCAGACTATTTACAGAAGTAAGGGAGACTGAAAGAGCAACATTGCCTTTAAAAATGTAAGTGACAAAGCCTGATGTTGTGCCACCGGGGCAGGAGGCAAGGATTACGAAACCCACCTTTAGCATTGGAGGGAGTGGAGAAATCCAGGCAATGAAAAATGCAATCAACGGAAGAATTATCATTTGTGCCACCAGGCCTCCGAAGAGTGATCTGGGCGACATAAACAGATTATGCATATCACGGATGGTAATAGACAATCCTACTCCGAACATTATGAATGCCAGGACAATAGTAATAAGTATGTCAGTAAATTCATTCATATGTATCATACAAGATAGCAATAAATACTCTTGATATGGAGTAGACAACATAAAGCTTTTATTGTTATGTTTAGCTGTTAAAATGTCGTTTTAGTTTTGGAAAAGGAAATTTTAAGGATAGCGCGCCGTATACAGGCATTATCGCAAGCTGGGTTGAAATATTCACAGAACGAATTTGATACTGAGAGATATCAGGAACTGAGGGAGCTTAGCACCATTCTGATGTCAAAGATATCAGATGTGCCAGTGGGTATAATAAGAGATCTTTTTACCAATGAAACAGGGTTTCAGACGCCTAAGGTAGATATCAGGGCTGTGGTGGTAAAAGATGGAGAAGTCTTGCTTGCCAGAGAAAAGGCAGATAATCGCTGGTCATTGCCGGGCGGTTTCGCTGACGTGAATTACTCACCTTCAGCAATAGCCGTTAAGGAAGTGAGAGAAGAGACAGGGGTAGAGGTTAAACCTAACCGTCTTTTAGCTGTTGTGGATACTGACAGGCATAATTTTCCTCCACTGGAATATCATTATTATAAAATAGTTATACTCTGTGATTATATAAAAGGAACTCCATCAGGCAGTATTGAAACATATGAGTCAGCTTTTTTTGATTTTGATCATCTGCCTGAATTGTCAGTTCAGCGTAATACGAAAGAATTTTTTGATCTTATAAGAACACAACTGACAGTAACGGATGTTTATATAGATTAAGACTTTTCTATTCTTTTCCCAGGAACAGAAGAAAGCCGATCTTTATTCCAAAGGAGCCAGTTGTCATTTTCTCGTCTTCAGACTCAGTGTATTTAGCAGTATAGGTAGAATATCCCAGGGAGACATCGAATCCTGCTTTTGGCCCTGCCGGTATAATCAATCCTGCTCCTCCGCCAAATGCGGTTACACTGTATTTATCCACATAATCATTTGTCCCTGTCCATTTATCCTTAAAGGAACCAAAACCACCTTCCAGTTCAAGATATGCATAATTGTTACCCATTGGAAAAAAATATCTGAAAAACGGGCCAACCAGGAAGAGAGTCTGAATATCCTTTCCATCTTCTTCTTGATCCTGTTCCGAGGCTGAGGACAATACAAACTCAAGGCCGCCTGCAATGTTGTCAGCAAAGAAGTAGGCGGCTTTAGGCATCAGGCTTAGGTTTGTAATTTTACTCTCATAATCGCCGTAGATGCTTTTATATGTTGTTTTACCAAATCCCGCATTTAAAATGCCGGATGATGTTCCAAGAGGGACTCCCAGCACATAGGATGTTGCTCCCACCATAATAGTCCCCTTTCCTGTCTGAGCCTGGATTGCACTTAAGCCCGTAATGAGGAAAGCACATAGCAAAAGCGTTAACTTTTTCATAAAACCAGTTATTAGTTTGAAGGAAAGATGATAAAAGCTCAGTCTGAAATGGTCTTTCAGCTGAGTTTTGCCTGTTTCATTGCCTTAATAAGAACATTAAGAAACCTGAGTTGATACGATCTGATAATCATGTCGTCTTGTAAGGGGGCATGAGTAGCCTCTGACGAGGGCTGTTTATTTGCAGTCTCTTCAACTATTGAATTCACATGCTTCAATGTGTTTTCTCTAAGGCTTGCGAGATAAGGAGATACCGCTGACTGCCCTTTACCACTTCTTCTATTTTGAGTTGTAGACATAATGCCTTATTGAGACACAAAGATAGAATCTGGAAATGATGGTGTCAATTTTTTTTTGGGGGGGAAAACAGATAAATTGATGAAGTTGCTTATACCATGAAGTGTCTGATATCTAGCATGATATGTTATTTGGGGCTATTATTTGCCGACAATTGGGGTTCTTGTTCTGTTCGAACCTTCCTTCCCATATCAATAATCTCCTTTCTTATCCCCTCTGCATCAAAGCCACATTCATGATAAAGCTCTTTTTGTGATCCGTGGGCGACAAAATAGTCAGGAATACCCAATCTGCGAATCTCAGGCGAATAACCATTGTCGGATGCAAATTCGAGAATGGCAGAACCGAATCCTCCTTTTATGAATCCGTCTTCCACAGTTATTATTCTGCTGAATTCCTTCATTATATAGTGAAGAGCTTCAGTGTCAAGCGGGTTAACAAACCTCATATCCCAATGTTCTGTTGAAATAGTCTCATCATCAAGAGATGAGACAGCTTCTTTTACAAAGTTGCCCGGATGACCAATGCTTAAAACGGCAATGTCTTTACCCTGTTTAATTCTACGTGCTTTGCCCAGGGGAATTTCTTCAAATGGTTTCTGCCAGTAGCCAAGCGGACCTGCTCCCCGGGGGTATCTGATAGTAAAGGGCCCCGGTGTAGATTCAAGCTGGGCAGTATACATCAGGTTTCGGAGTTCAGCCTCATCCATAGGTGCTGAAACTATCATTCCCGGTATATTGCGCATAAAGGCCAGGTCAAAGAAGCCATGGTGTGTAGCTCCGTCAGATCCTACCAGCCCACCTCTGTCGAGGCAGAAAACTACTTTGAGGTGTTGTATGGCGACATCATGTATTACCTGGTCATAGGCTCTCTGCATAAAAGAGGAGTAGATATTACAGAAAGGGAGCATCCCCTGTGCTGCCAGTCCCGCTGAAAACGTTACTGCATGTTGCTCAGCAATTCCAACATCGAAACATCTATCCGGCATCTCGGCCATCATTGTATTAAGCGAACAGCCAGTAGCCATAGCCGGAGTGATCCCCAGAATACTTTTATTTTCTCTTGCAAGCTCAAGTATTGTATTACCAAATACCTCCTGATATAACACCTGATGTGAGCCGTTCTCCGGTTTTATCAGCTCTCCGGTACACTTATCAAATTTACCCGGTGCATGAAAAACTGTCTGATTCTGTTCAGCCTGAGGAAAGCCCTTTCCTTTAGTTGTGACGCAATGTAGAAGCTTGGGCCCGGGTATCCTTTTAAGATCCTCAAGGACTCTGGTTAGGTGAAGGACATCATGGCCATCAATAGGTCCGAAATACCTGAAGTTGAGTGTCTCAAAGAGATTACTCTGATGAAGAAATGTACCTTTGAGGCTGCTTTCAATATTTGAAATGACAGAACGGGCTCTTTTGCCTCTGCTGCTCATTCTGCCAAGAGCATTCCATATCTTGTCTTTGAATCTGTTATAGGTTTTACTTGTGGTAATATCAAGCAGATATTCCTTAAGGGCACCTACACTGGCATCGATTGATATGTGATTGTCATTAAGAATAACAAGCAGATCTGACATCTCATTCCCTGCATTATTCAGCCCTTCGAAGGCCAGTCCGCCGGTAAGTGATCCGTCACCAATAACAGCAACAACTTTGCGGTCCTCTCCCTTTTGCCTGGCTGCAACAGCCAGACCCAACGCAGCTGAGATAGATGTGGAAGAATGGCCTACTCCAAAGGCATCATATTTGCTTTCATCAATCTTTGGGAAACCACTTAACCCTTTATATTTCCTGTTTGTGGAAAATCTTGCTTTTCTACCCGTAAGAATCTTATGACCGTATGCCTGATGTCCAACATCCCATACCAGCTGATCATATGGTGTATTATAGACATAATGAAGAGCTACGGTTAGCTCAACTACCCCCAAACTTGCTCCCAGATGACCAGGGTTGGAGCTGAGCTCATCAATAATAAAGGCTCTCAGCTCTTCACTTACTCTGATAAGATCAAGACGATCCAGCTTCCTGAGATCATCAGGGGTCTCAATGCTATCAAGCAGACGCTCGTTGGAAGACATAATTTCATTCATCATTAGAGGCGCAAAGATACTTATATTTTAAAATTCATCTTATTAAATAAAACACCTATACTGGTTGTAAGTTTTCAAATTTGTTAATTACTTGATCCTTCTATTGACAACAGCGTTACCCTTTTTTATTTAATTCGCACTATATTAAAAGGAAATAAATAGCATTGTTATGACCTTAAGACAGAGTTTTATACCATTGATGTTAACCATTTTTATGATGGCATCATGCGTAACCGGGAAGAAGTATAACACCCTTGACACCAAGAGTCAGCTATTATTGGCTGAGCGTGACTCACTCAAGGCAGAGAATCTGTGGCTCACAATGTCAAACAGGGAGTTGGAGGCAAAGAGTAAGAAACTGGCAGAGGATGCCAAAGAGGTTAATTCAAAGATTGAGAAGCTGAATGCTGAGCTGGCAGAATCGAAAGATGAAGTTTCACGACTGACGACAAAATATAATGATCTTCAAAGGGCACAGGCAGAGCTCATAAAGGGCAATGCACGAGAGTCAGAGCGTCTGCTTGCTGAATTACGTGCTGCCCAGGCTGATCTTCAGAAGAAAGAATCAATTATGACAGAGCTGGAGGCAAACCTGGATGCCAAAAAAGCATCACTCGATGAATTGACATATGAACTTGAGAGACGCAACGCACGTCTGAATGAGCTGGAACGTATGCTTGATGCTCAACAGAAAGCACTAAAAGATCTTAAAGACAAAGTATCAGAGGCTCTTTATGGTTTTGAAGATAAAGGGTTGACAGTTTCAATGAAAAACGGCCAGGTTTATGTCTCCCTGGATGAAAAACTACTTTTTAAATCAGGTAGTTACGAAATTGATGCCAATGGCCGCACCGCCCTGAAGAAACTGGGCAAACTTCTTGAGAAGAACCCTGACATTACAATAACAATAGAGGGTCATACAGATAATGTACCATACCACTCATCATCAGGTTTGCTGGTAGATAACTGGGACCTGAGTGTTAAAAGGGCTACTACCATTGTAAGAGCACTTACTGAAGATACAAATATTAATCCCAAAAGACTTATTGCATCCGGACGAAGCGAATACCTGCCCGTGGATTCAAAAAATACCCCGGAGGCACGACAGAAAAACAGAAGGACAGAGATAATACTCACTCCTGACCTCTCTGCCCTTTATAAGATACTTGAGAGTTATTAATATCAGTTTTGATTTGATATTTTCATGCGGGCTTTCAACTCATCCATCTCATCAGAGATCTCATCTTCTGGTTTAAGAAAGTTAAAGTCTTTCCAGAACTCACTGTCATAGCCATTTATTGTGAGAGTGAAAATTGAGTATGGAGGTACGGTTTCATCCCTGTCAAAGCGCTTGACATCTTCAGTAGTATAATCTGTATATGCTACCTCCAGAAAGACTTTAAACCGGCTGTTAAATAAAGACCTTCTATGTCTTGCAGCAAAAACCAGGTCTCCTCTTACGTGTGAAAGAAAGTATCTCTCATTTACTTTTCGGTATCTCACACGATAATGAACAGAAAGTGGTTTGATAGAGTATCCCGGTGGAAGCTTTGAGATATACGATTGTTTAGTAAGGTGTATCAGCTCAGGTGAAATTTCAAACTCGGTCATGATTATTCCGTAGTCTTCAGAATTAATATAAATATCACCTTTATACAGAGGCTCTCTTATTTCAGGCTTTTGTTCGAATGATATGACATATGCCTTCTCTCCGTCTATATACACCATATCTCTGATATGATAAATATAATTTGACATTTGCGATGGATCTGTGAAGTCGAAAACGTTCTTTACCCCATCAAGGGCAAGTATTGAATTCAACCCAGCCCGCAACCTTACAGCAAGAGTATCACGCATGTCAATGTTTTCAACCTTGCGGCTCTGGAGTACTTTTATCTGATCGTTTTGTAATGCTCTTGTATATGCACTTTTGTAAACCTGGATAACAGCTTCAGAGTATATCTGCGGCATTTCCCGTCTGAATATACCCTCCCGGTAAAAACCTGTAAGTATAGCCGGGTTGGTACCATAGTTTTCTGATATTCTAGCCAGTGCTTTGCGGATAATAATGACGGGTTCCTGTGCCTTGATAATTATTTCAGGAATAGAGATAAATGATTGCTCCAGAGTTATCACCATGCTGTTTTCAACCATGCTTCTTACTGTGACCAACCTGCTTGAATAACCAACATATGAAATCATTAAGGTGTCCTCAATACACTCCCTGGGGAGTTTAAGAACAAAATCCCCATCGTTGTTTGTGATAGTTCCACGCGCTTTCCGCTGGATTCCTATAGAAGCATAGGAGAGAGGTTCTCTGGTTTTCTGATCTGCCACCTTGCCTCTTATTGTTATATCCTTTAAGATTGGTGCTGGAGAAGAATCGATTATGGAAGGTATTTCATCACGGTACAGAACTATATGCTTTCCAATGATGGAGTATTTAAGCGATTGCCTGCTGGTTATCGAGTCAAGAAGACCCTTTACTGATGATGACTTAGGCGGAAGGTCGACACGTTCTTCTATATCAACCACTTTGGTGTCGTAGGTAAATGTATAACCTGTCTGAGAACAGATCTCTTCAAGTACTTTTAATGTTCTGACTGCATTTCCACCGATTCTGATATCCGCATCCAGGACTTTATCCTGTGCCTGAGCAAGGGACAGAAATAAAAAAAGGCCGGTGTAAACAAGAATCAGCTTTGTTTTGTTACCTGGCGGCCTCATTATTATTGAGATATTATTTTTTTATGAGCATATATTGCTCACCGTTTTTTTCATATTTAAGGTTAAATGTAGTACAAATTACTTTAATAATAGTATCATGTGGCAATTCTTCAAACACAGAGGTAATTGTCAGTCTGTTTATTTCAGGGTCATCGGTGGTTATTTCAATCCCATAAGCGTGTTTAAGATCTTCAAAAACTGTAATAAGTTCTTCTCCGTTATAAACCAGCTTGTCAGTATTCCATGACATATAATTATTGTTATAATTAAGCTGATTTGCCTCTGTTTGGTCAGAGACTCTGCCTATGTATCCTGGTTTCAGCGTAACAGAATTATTCCCATTTGAGCTGGTGACCATTACAGAGCCACTCTCAACCAGAACCTCTACCTCATTATTCCCATTGTCTGATAAGACGCTGAAGGAAGTCCCAAGAACCCTGATGCTTGCATTTCCCGCATCAATGGTAAATGGCTTTGACTCGTCTCGCTCAACATCGAAGAAAGCTTCGCCGGTCAGTTTCACATCTCTTCTGTTCCCTGTAAATTTTGACGGATAGGTGAGAGTAGTGCTGCGGTTGAGCCACACTTTACTTCCGTCAGGAAGAGTTACTGTAACATTCTTTTCATTTGCTGCCGTGGCTACAACCACATTGGCAGGAGTGACTATTCTCCATCCGGCCCATCCCAATCCGATGATAATCAGTGCCGAGGCAGCTATTTTCATAAACAGTGGCACCCGTGGCCTTAATACAATTTTCTTATTATCCTCTTCAGCAGCAATTCTGTTACTAACCTTTGCCCAAGCCTTATCTACATCTATTTCTCTTTCCCTGTAAGTCATTTTGATATCATTCCATTGTTTCTGAAGCTCTTTCTCCATCTCTGAAAGATTTTCCTGAGAGGCAGATCCATTTCGTTCACCTGAAAGTCTGGCTGCGATTTCAGCCCATTCCTTCGGGTCTTTTCCTATTATATTTTTTTTCTTTTTCATGACTCTGCCAATGCTTTTCTGAATTCTTTCAATGCTCTCCCCATATTTGCCTCAACAGTCTTTACTGATACTGACAGTTTTTCTGCTATCTCACTGTATTTTAGCCCTTCAAAGCGATTCATGGTAAAAATTGTGCTGCATTTGTCCGGCAGCCGGTTAAGTACTTTAACAATCTTTGATTGCAGCTCATTGTAATATATAATATCTGTTACCGGTTCTCCAAGATCTGTCATTGTGGCTGCTACATCAGAACTGTGTCGCTCTACCACTTTCTGGTGCTCTATATAGTGAAGACATCTGTTGTGGACAGATCTGTAGAGATAACCATTCAGAGAACTCTCAACATTTAGTTTTTCTTTATCCTGCCATAACCTGAAGAAGAATTCCTGTACTATCTCCTCGGCAGTGTCATGGTCTTTTAGTATTACCTGTGCGTATCGTACCAGAGAAGCATAGGAGGATCTGAACAGAGCCTCAAACTCTTTTTTGTCACCCTGCCGGATCCTCCTTACTATTTCTGCTTCTTTGCCCATTCAATCTTTGGCTGCAACTTAAAACCTAAATGTAAACTACCTCTGGTTAAACTTTAACTTCCTGTTTAGTTTCCTGATTGCTGATTCGATACTCTGATCAGGTTCAATCACATTATAATCACCCCAGAACTCCGGGTCAGCAAATGCTTTTACTTCTTCGGTGAACAGATCGTTGATCTTCATCCTCTCCTTTGCGGAAAATTTCAGTACATCTTCATCGGTGCGATCTGTTATTGCCATCTCTGACATGGTGGTATAGTTGGTATTAAAGAGTCGCTTCTTCCAGTCGACTTTAAACTTCACCTCTGCCCGGGAGTATGCAAAATACCATTTGCCTTCATTTTCTTTGTACCGTACAAGATATGATGTTATTTCGGGAGTAACACTCATGCCTAACGGTTTTTTCCTGATAAACATGGCAGCGGCAGCTGTTTTATCAGTCAGATTAACACCAAATTCGACCTGGGAGATGGCATATGATTCAACGTCAATGTAGAGTTTGCCTTTAAAGAGAGGATTATCCACTCCCGGTTTCTGAATGAAATCAACAACATAGTTTGTGCGGTCATCTATTGCAATAATGCTGCTCAGAGAGAAGTTATACATTTTCAATGATTCGCTTGTGAGAATTGTCTCAGGGTTTTTTACAAGGTCAAGCTGAAGAGCAGTGACAGGTCCTCCCTGAAGCTTGAAGAGAACAGTGTCCATCCTTTCAGTCTCCGTATTCTTTCTCCCCTTGAATATCCTTACAGCATCAAACCTGAGGTCACTGTTGTATGGAGCTTTGAATACCTCTACCACAGCTTCACCGATGGAAACATAAGTTCGGTTTTTCTTTATAGTTTCCCTGTAAAATGCAGTCATCTCATTTGGTACTTCAGGATAGTTCATATTGAACCTCCGTATGGCTTCATTTACTATGAAGTCTGGATCAATAGGCTTGACAATTATCTCCTTGATAGGTATAGTCGCAGGCTCTAGCCCTATGATGTTTTTTGGCCCATTGGTCCTTAACTCAGACACAGGTATGTATTTGTTCTTATATCCCAGAAAAGAGAATTCTATCACCGCTGTTTCTGTTGGAGGGATTTTAATGAGAAACTCTCCGTCAACATTTGTTACAGTTGCAATATTGCTTTCTTTAAGAGAGACACCTGCAAATACAAGAGGTATTCCTGTTTCAGCGTCAACTACCTTGCCTTTGATGGTAAGGTAGTCTTGTGTTCCTGGTTTATCTTTTCTAAAGCTGTCACTGGCAAAGATATCAGCCGTAAATACCAGCATTATGAGTATCATTGTGGCAGCAGTACCTGTTATTAAATTACTTTTTCTCATGGCTTTTGGACATTTTTTTGAAATCCGGATCATGTTTTCATCTCAATGACCGGAACCAATTGTATATCCCCTATTTTTTCGTTAAAAAATATTTATTTTGATACCCATGGGAGCAAAGCAATATTTAAATGGGGCATATTCAATGCTGAGTTATGGATTCTCATATTTGTCACATAAAGTAACCGGGTCGCCGTTACCTGTAGGTGTGTCAGTTGAGCTTACAGATGTGTGCAATCTTAAATGTCCGGAATGTGCTACCGGATCAGGGAGATTGTTAAGGCCTGCCGGTTATATGGATTTAAGTATAGCTGCAGATATAGCCTCATCTGTAAGAGGGAGTGTCCTGAATGCAAATCTCTATTTTCAGGGTGAGCCTATGATGCATCCTTCATTTTTTGAGATAGTTTCCTTGTTTAAGGGGATAAAGAGTGTCATTTCTACAAATGGTCATTTTCTGACAGAAGAAAACTGCAGGAAATTGTCATCCTCTGGTCTGGCAAGCATAATTATCTCGCTTGACGGACTGACACAGTCTGTATATTCCAGTTACCGCCAGGGAGGAAAGATAGATGTGGTGAAAGCCGGCATCATGAGACTACTCTTTGAGACCAGAAAAAGGTCACGTGCCCCGATTGTTAAACTGCTTTTTCTATATGGCCGTCACAATTCCAATGAGCTTGCAGCTGTGAGGGCTTTCGCCAGAGAGCTTAGAGTTGAACTAATAGTCAAGAGCATGCAGATTATTGATGCCAGTGATTATGATAAGTGGATCCCTCAGGATGGATCAATGACCCGATATGAAAAGAGTGGCGAAACCTATTGCCTTAAGAAAAGACCTGAACGAGGGTGCCTGAGAGCCTGGACATCATCAGTTATTACATGGGATGGAAATATGATCCCCTGCTGTTACGATAAGGATGCTACCATAGTTTTTGGAAACCTCCGTCATGATACATTTATGGGTATATGGAGCGGAGATGTGAGACGCAGTTTTATTAGCGATCTTATGAAGTCACGTAACATAAATAATATCTGCTCTAAGTGCCCGCAGGGATTAAGCCTTTTTTATTAATGTATTATGTCAGATTCTGGGGCTAACATGACAATATAGTGCCTCAGCAGGTAAAAATAGGCAGCAAGAACCCTTCAGATGGCATGTTATTTGTCTGCCTGAAGATAAATATTGAGCTTGGGTTCATTATCTATACTAATTTAAAATTAACTAAAATGAGTTTAAAACATGCAGGTATAACCGGTCTTGCATTATTTATGATGTGTACGACCATAATTGCACAGGAGAATCAGGATGCTGGATCAGTGGCATCAGAGGCTAATGTTCTTGCAGGAAAGAACAGAATCAAATTAAATGTTACTTCCCTGGCGATGAAAAATGTCTCACTACAATATGAGAGAGTAATTAAGAATAATATCTCTGCGGCCCTTACCGTAAGAGCAATGCCCTATACTGCTGTTCCTTTCAGAAATTTTGTCAATAATCAGATTAGTGATGAGCATTCAGAACTGAAGAATGGTATATCGGCATTGGCTGCCGGCAGTTTCTCGGTCACCCCGGAAGTAAGGTTTTATCTCAATAGTTTCAGCGGCTCATCAGGTTGGTATCTGGCACCTTCTTACAGGTATACATATGCCCGGATGAGAGAACAATCAATGTTATTTACAAATAATATCGGAGGGGAGGTTACTGCAAAAATAACAGGAACTTTTTCAGCTAATTCGGGTGGACTTGTTTTTGGGAAACAGATGGCCATCGGGAGAAAGCTCTCACTCGATTTATGGTTTGGGCCTGTGGTAGGCAAAGGAAAAGTAAATCTTAAGGGCGTGACTGATGCCTCATTAACAAGCGAAGAGATGAGAGATATCCGCACCGAGCTCTCTTCATGGAGCTATCCCCTGATGAATAGGGAGTCAGCTATATCTGTAAGAGATATCGGAGTTAAATACACAGGTCTCTCTCTTGGTGTAAATGCCGGGATATCTGTGGGATTCTGCTTCTGAGCTGCCTTATTGCCCTGAAAATGGTTTGTATGACTTATTACCGCATAAACGTGACACCTTCTGACAGAATTATTATAATAATGGGAATTTCGCGATTGAGGTAATATGTGAAATGGATATGAGAAAAAAAAAGGAGGAAATTTTCCTCCTTTTTTTTATTAGATAATTACTTCATTATTTTGACCGTTGTTCTCTTCTCATCAAACGTAATTCTGGCAAAGTAGATGCCTGATGGTAACCCGGCAAGTGGTATTTCAATCTTTGAGTTTCCTTCGGTATCGATGAAAGTAGCCACCTTTGATCCGGCAGAATTGTAGAGCTCAATCAGTACAGAAGACAATCCCAGAAATTCAGATGATTGAATGAAGACGTTGTCACATGCCGGCTGTGGAAATACTATAATGTCAATATCATCAATGTTTACATCCTCAATTCCGTTAACAGCAGAAAGAACAAGGTTGAATGTACCTGTAGCACCTCCAGCACTACCGTCTACCTGTATCCAGTATTTTTTGTTTGAAGATAATTCGAGATTGGTGAGTTTTGGGTTGTAATCTGTTGCAGTATAATCATCATTGGCTGCGATAAGGGTTGCATTTCCGCTTAGCACATCGCTGTAATTATCTGCCTGATAGATTGCCATCTCGTTGTCCATGCCGGTTGAATATAATGTGACTCTCTCATTTGTTGCCGGGATATAATAGAACCAGACTGTATTTTCAATTATATCCAGGCCGGTGCCGTACTCATCGCACCACGAGAGCTGACTGGTACAGTCAGTATGTGGAGGTTCCGGTTCTCCAGCCTCTATTGTGGCGCATTTGTTACTGAAGGGGCCATTTGTGGAGTTAGTGAGCAGTATGGCATTTTCAATGTTGTCGTTTGGCTGTGCCTCAAGAGGTAGTGAATAAGCAAGGGTGGTGGAACAGGTACCCTGGGTTCCAGTAAGTTTGAGTGTTATATCAGCAGCTGAAACAAGAGCAGAAACCGGTGTTATCTCAACAGGATTAGCTGTTTCATTGGTAATAGAAAAAAGAGAGGCAGCATCACCTGTCAGTTCCCATAGGTAGGCATCGGCGCCGAACCCCTCCAGTTCTACTCTGGTGAAGGAGCATGAACATGAGTCTGTTATTTCAGCAGGTACAACTTTTAGGGAAAGGTTCGTTCCGGCTGAAATAAGATCAAGAACCTCCCTGGTGTTTGTCCCTGATGTATTTGTTGCTGACAGAGCAATGGTATAGGATCCTGAGTTGTTGAAAGAGACAACGGGGCTTTGAGATGTTGAAGAGGTTCCATCATGAAATGTCACCGTATTTGGCAGGAAAGACCAGCTCCAGTCTGTGGGATCAAATGCTGAAAAGCCAGTCAGTTTTATGGGTGATGCAACACATACAGAAGAAAAATCACATAGGAACTGAGGGTCAGTTTTTACACCTTCAGGTATAAATGCCTCAACGGTGTTAACACCTGTATTGTCAGGGTCAAGAAATGACTTAAGAGTTAAATAACCTGTTTTGGGATGAGTCCAGGAGTAGCTGAGCTTTCCATAATAGTCTGTAGTACTTCCGCCATGTAACTGGCCTATTACCTTTTGATTCTCATCGAATAGTGGTGAGCCTGACGAACCTCCGTAAGTGGTTCCTTCATCAAATAAGACTGCCCAATGGGTATAGACAGGAGAGACCGATCCTCCTGACCAGTTTATCTCAGTTGTATTTGATGCAGAAGCGTCATGATCAACAGAGATCTTCTTAACCCATCCTTTAGGGTGATGAATACCGGTAGTACTGTCTGTTATACTGCCAGAGACATCCCATCCGGCATAATATGGCAGGTATGATACCGGAACACTGGAAGAAAGCAATAAAAGTGTATAGTCTGAACTTGTGCCAGTGGTTTTAAGTGTTGATCCGGAGAGTGTCAGTGGAGAAAGGACGGAAGAGGATGAACAACCGATAGTCTCATAATTGAAATAGGCTACCAGTGTTCCTGCAGCAGTGGTGGTGTTGACACAATGGTTTGCTGTAAGAAAGTATGGTGTTCCATCATTCCTTGTATTGTTGAGCAACGACCCGGTGCAGAGATAACTGTAAAGGCCGTCATTATATGTTATTTTACATACCGAATGTTTTTGATACTGCCATTTGATTCCTTCTTCGCAGTTAACATTGATAAGGTTGTATTCATCTGCATTTACTGATTTTGGATCAAGGATATCAATATAAGCCTGTCCGATGCCGCCAATTACCACTTCACCCTCAAAGGATGCATTCTCTGGTTCGAAATACTCAATTATAAGCTCCTGACCTGGGAAGTCTGCAATGACAAAGGAGAGATCATCAGTCATATTCAGGCTGGTGAAGGCACCTTTTATAAGTGAATAGTTCTCATCGTATATGAATAGCTGTGCATTATCGGGTACACGATATTTCTCAAGGATAATCTGAATTGATTTTGCCTCCTGGGCAGTGACCTTATATTGCCAGATAGTCCCTTTATAGTTGTCGAGATAGGTTTTTGTGCCTGAACTTTTAATATCAATTGAAACATCTTTTATCACGCTATATCGCATAGGAGTCGGATGTTCACTATCATATGCCAGAAGCTGGGTAGTGTCAAGTGAATTAAGTGCATAAACTGCAATCCGGGCTTTGGCCTTTAGCGTTGTGTTGTTAAGTGAGGGAGGCAATCCTCCTTCTGATAGCTGACCTGATAATGTAACGCTGGTAAACAGTAATAAAATAAAAAAAACCTTTCTCATAATTAGCGGGGGATTAAAATTGCAATAAAAGTGAATGGTAGTGGCGAGGGATAAAAATCAGACAGTCATAATCTCTTTTTCCTTCTGGTCAACGACCTTGTCAATACGTGAAATATGTTTATCTGTCATCTCCTGTATAAGCTTCTCTCCGTTTTTCTCTTCATCTTCAGCGAGGCCGTCTTTAAGCAGGCCCTTAAGTTCGTCATTAACCCATTTGCGGGTTCCCCTGACACTTATTTTAGCTGTCTCACCTTCCTGTTTTACCTGTTTTACAAGCTGGTGTCTTCTCTCCTCGGTTAAAGGAGGGATATTTATTCTGATAACCTCTCCGTTATTTACCGGAGTAAAACCGATATTCGCTGCAAGTATTGCTTTTTCAATGATGCCAAGAAGGTTTTTTTCCCACGGCTGGATTATAATGCTTTTGGCATCGGGAGTGTTAATGTTTGACACCTGTGCAAGTGGGGTGCTGCTCCCATAGTAATCAATATGGATACCGTCAAGCAATGCGGGGTTTGCACGACCGGCACGCAGGTGTGACAGCTCATGCTCAAGATGTTTAATGGCTTTTTCCATCTTTTCCGTTGCCTCATCAAGCAATAGTTCGAGTTCGTCGGTCATATTCTTTATTTTGGTTTAGTCTTTTTCTGGTGCAAAAATAATGAAATATGTGATATGTCAGCTGATCAGGCATATACAAGAGTGCCAACACCCTCCCCTTTGACTACTTTTTCAAGTGTTCCATAGCTGTTCATGTTGAAGACAATAATTGGCATGAGGTTTTCACTGCACATAGCAAAAGCAGTGATATCCATTACTCTTAGTTTTTTTGCAATTGCCTCATCAAATGTCACGGTAGTGAATTTTTTAGCAGCGGGGTTTTTCTCAGGGTCAGAGTCATATACTCCGTCGACGCGTGTACCCTTGAGAAGAACATCACAGTTTAACTCAACTGCTCTCAGTGCTGAGGCACTGTCGGTGGTAAAGAATGGATTGCCGGTACCGCCTGCAACAAGGCAAATATAACCGTTGTTTAAGGCATCGTTCACCCTGTCGCGGTTATATAGCTCTCCTACAGGCTCCATGCGGATGGAGGTGAAGAGGCGTGCTTTGCATCCGGCACGGGTAAGACCGCTCTCCAGTGCAAGTGAGTTGATCACAGTGGCCAGCATGCCCATCTGGTCCCCTTTTACCCTGTCAAAACCCTCCGAAGACCCTGAGAGACCACGGAAGATGTTTCCTCCGCCTACAACAATGGCAACCTGACATCCGGCATCGGAGATTTCTTTTATCTGACGGCAATAACTCTCAAGAATAATATTATTGATACCATTACCGTCATCACCACCTAGTGACTCTCCGCTGAGTTTGAGCAATATCCTTTTGTATTTCATCTCTGTTGTTGGTTAAGACAGAAACGAAAGTAACAAAAATAGTAAGATAAACAGCAGAAGAAAAAACCTAATATTGCTATGAAGCTTTATTCAGGTGAAAATTCACTTTTTCTTGCCGCGGGTGCTGATATTAAACGGATAATAGAGAGGGCAGAATCCAACTAATACTGTTACACAAAGGACAAGAGCCAGACCTAAGGCAATATATCCGGCAACACCTTGAAGATTCAGGATAAAATAGAGTAAAACCAGTACTGCTACCAGTACCAGTCTTATAATCCCATCTGTTTTTCCAACGTTCTTTTTCATTGTTTCGATTTTTTAATAGTAACATTCGGGATTAGGTTTTGTTCCAAAAAAAAAGGCGCAAATAGTATGCGCCTCATTTTTGTTTCATGACTGTTTATACATTGAGAGTATATCGTATAAAACCTGTTGCAGTAAGTTCCTTATTAATACTCTGGAGATACTGTCTGATGGTCATTTTGTTGTCTTTAACAAACTCCTGATTGAGAAGAGTGCTCTCTTTGAAGAACTTGTTAAGTTTTCCCTGTGCAATTTTTTCAACCATATCTTCAGGTTTGCCTTCGCGGCGTGCCTGTTCCCTGCCTATCTCAAGCTCCTGGGCGAGAATCTTTTCAGGAACGACGTCCTTGTCAAGAGCCACAGGGTTCATTGCAGCCACCTGCATAGCAACGTCCTTGTAAACCTGAACGTCGATGCCGGCTTTGTTAAAGCCTACAAGTGTTGCAAGCTTGTTTCCCGGATGTATGTAAGGCTGAACAGCTTCAGCTTCTATCCTGGCGAAAAATGATAATTCAAATTTCTCGCCGGTGATGCCGCTTTTCTCGGTAACCTTCTCTGATACTTTCATTCCTTCGAGCTGGAGGTCTTTGAGGGCCTCGAGATCGGCAGGGTTTGAACTCAATGCAAGGTCAAGGATTGAATAGCCCAGGCTGATGAAATCAGCGTTCTTAGCTACGAAGTCTGTCTCACAGTTAAGTGCGATCATCATTCCTTTTTTTCCGTCAGCAGCAACTTTTGCCAGAACAACACCTTCGCTTGCTTCGCGGTCAGCGCGTTTGTTTGCAATAGCCTGTCCTCTTTTACGGATTATTTCCTGTGCTTTTTCAAAGTCGCCTTCAGCTTCTTCAAGAGCTTTCTTACAATCGAGCATTCCTGCTCCTGTCAGTCTCCTGAGCTTGGCAACATCTGCTGCGCTAATATTTGCCATGTATATAAATTTATAAGTTTGGTCTGTTATTCGTCTTCTCCTTCTGTGACTTCTGTGTCAACGTCAGCCGCTTCAGCTTCTTCAGCCGCTTCAACCTCTTCCTCATAATCAGCTGCCTTACGCTTTACTTTAGTATTGCTCTCTTCAGCTTTCTCATGTCCGTTGCCACCCTCTTTATCCTTCTCTGCTTTTCTCTCACCAAGACCTTCTTCAATGGCCTTGCACATAATATCAATGATAAGTGAGATTGATTTTGCAGCATCATCATTTGCAGGTATCACGAAGTCGATATCTGAAGGGTCAGAGTTGGTGTCGACCATTGCAAAGACAGGTATACCAAGTCTTTTTGCTTCGTGGACGGCAATATGTTCTTTGCTTACATCAACAACGAAGAGGGCTGAAGGCTGACGTGTCATGTCAGCAATTGAACCGAGGTTTTTCTCAAGCTTGGCTCTCTGACGGGTTATCTGCAGCTTCTCTCTCTTTGAGAGGTTGTCGAAAGTACCATCGTTAGTCATTTTATCAATAGAAGCCATTTTCTTTACGGCTTTACGTATTGTTGGGAAGTTTGTGAGCATACCTCCCGGCCAACGTTCGGTAACATATGGCATGTTAACCCCTTTTACACTTTCGGCAACAATATCTTTTGCCTGTTTTTTTGTGGCGACAAACAGTACTTTACGCCCTGATTTTGCAATCTGTTTAAGGGCTGCTGCTGCCTCATCAATTTTTACTACTGTTTTCTCGAGGTCTATAATGTGAATGCCGTTTCGTTCCATGAAGATATATGGAGCCATGGCTGGATTCCACTTTCTCTTCAGGTGACCAAAGTGAACACCGGCATCAAGTAATTCTTTAAAATTGGTTCTTGACATTTTGTTCTTTTTTTAAAAGTTTACGTTCTGTTAAGTCAATTGCAGAGTAGTTCCTTGGCGGGAAGTCAATGCAATTTAGATACTAAACCTGCATCTATATTATTGCTATTGAACTTCTAACGCTTACTGAACTGGAATCTCTTACGTGCCTTGGGCTGTCCAGGTTTCTTTCTTTCAACCTCACGTGGGTCACGGGTTGTAAAGCCTTCAGCTTTTAAAGCCGGCTTATTCTCTTCGTCAACCTTGATCAATGCCCTGGAAATCGCAAGACGTACCGCCTCTGCCTGACCTTTGAATCCACCGCCGTCAAGAGTGACCTTGATGTCATATTTGTCGGCAACATTAAGAAGGTTAAGTGGCTGGGTGACAATGTACTGAAGTATCTCTGACGGAAAATAAACTTTAAAATCCCTGTCGTTGATGGTGATCTGTCCCTTACCGTCGCTGAGATATACTCTTGCAACAGCTGCCTTCCTTCTTCCGATAGCGTTAATAACTTCCATGCTTCTTACTTAATGGTTTTTAAATCAACATTTTTTGGTTGTTGTGCCTGGTGCGGATGTTCCGCTCCTGCATAAACATAAAGATTTTTGTAAATAGCAGCGCCAAGACGGTTCTTGGGAAGCATACCCTTTACTGCATACTCAATAAGCCTGATGGGATGTTTCTTCATCAACTCATTGGCTTTTACTATCCTCTGGCCCCCTGGATATCCAGTGTGTCTGATATATTCCTTGTCAGACATTTTTGAGCCCGATAGTGATACTTTTTCGGCATTGATAACAATTACGTTATCACCGCAATCTACATGGGGAGTAAAGCTCGTTTTGTGCTTACCCCTCAGCATTAGGGCTACTACAGCTGCAAGACGGCCAAGAGTCTGACCCTCCGCGTCTACCAGTACCCACTCTTTCTCAACAGTAGCTTTATTAGCAGATACTGTTTTGTAGCTTAAGGTGTTCACTTTCGTCTTAAGTTTTTAATAGTTACTTTAATAAATATCAAATAAAACCCTTTTTTTGGGTCTGCAAAAATACAATATATTTTTATTTCGAGCAATAAGTTGTACTTTTAATTTCTTATTGACACTATGTTGCATAAATCATTTCATCAGACCTTCCATCTTGGTTGCCTCCTCGGAATTGCTTTCTTCCTGCCTGTTTCAGTATGGATGGTCTCTGCCATTTCAATAGCATTAATAGTTAACCTGGCTGTTTCTGGAAATTACTCCCAGTGGATTGATTCACTTAAAAAGAATAGTGTATTATGGTTTTTACCGGCTCTTTTCATGCTATATCTGATATGGCTTTTAAATACGTCTGACTTTTCAAGGGCCATGAATGAACTTAGGCTCAAACTGCCTCTTGTTATCTTCCCTCTTTTTGTACCTGCATTTTTTAAAATTACTGCCTCCCGGTTTAGGACTATTATGTATGCATTTATATCAGGTTGTTTTATTGCAGTGACAATGGGATTTGCTGCTCTGGCCGGAATAATACCCGTTGAGCTTTCAGATTCACGTGACCTTGCTCTTTTTATCCCTTCAATACGACTCTCAATTCTTATCAATCTGGCAGTGTTTTCATCTTTTTATTTTGCTTTGAGGAAAGACTCCGGGGGTCCGCTCTTCAGATACCTGTTGCTCACCGCCTCTTTTGTGATGGCTTTTTTCCTTTACAGGCTTCTTTCAGTAACCGGAATATTGATATTTACAGCCGTCGCCATTGTTACAGCTGTATATTATTCTTACAGACAAAAGCGCAGGTTAGTGGGCATCACATTGTTTTCTTTTGCGATATTGGTAGCTTCGATTGTTTTTTTTGGTGCCTCAAAGGCATGGAAGAGGATTCATAACCCTGAAAACCCCCAGGTTAACATAGCTCTTGATACAACAATGTCGGGGAGACAATATGCTCATTTTCCTGATGAGACTCTGGTGGAAAACGGATATCTGGTTTGGAATAATGTATGTGAAGCAGAATTACGTGATTCATGGAACAGACGAAGTAATATTTCATATGACTCTCTCGATCTTGCCGGGAATGAGTTAAGAGTTACCTTAATACGGTATATCTCCTTTCTAGGTATGACCAAAGACTCTGTTGCTGTATCAAGACTGTCAGACAATGATATAACCAATATCAGCAGAGGATTTGCAAATCCACTTTATGCAGAGGTGGGATCACCAGAGGCTAAGTGGTATGAGATAGCGTGGCAGGCTGAACGATATATGAGTGGGGCTAACCCTTCAGGCCATTCTGTTACACAACGGCTTGAATTTTATCGTGCTGCTATATCAATAATAGAACAGAATCCTCTTCTTGGGGTGGGAACGGGTGATGTCAGAAGAGCATTTGACACGGAGTATTCTGTAAACAATACCCCCCTGTCAAAAAAGTTCCAGTTAATGGCTCATAGTCAATATCTGACATTTGCTGTTACTTTTGGCATTCCGGGTGCATTGCTTGCCCTGGCATTTATCATATTTCCATTAATGTTGTCACGACGGCATGCTGATTTTCTTTTTGTAGTTTTTATTTTAGTTATTTTTATTTCAATGTTTAATGATGATACTTTTGAATCTTTTACGGGAGCAACATTCTTTTCGTATTTTTACACCCTGTTTCTTTTAAATGAATATGGATCAAAAGATGACAATTGAAGACAAGAGATTCCTTGAGGAGGCAATAGCCATAGCAAAGGAGAATATAGATGCCGGGGGAGGTCCTTTTGGTGCGGTTATAGTAAGGGGTAATGAGATTATAGCCTCATCCGGCAACAGAGTTGTTCCTGACAGTGATCCTACTGCCCATGCTGAAGTGTCTGCTATACGTATGGCATCAACAGCGTTGAGGACGTTTGACCTAAGCAAATGCACCATTTATGCATCATGTGAACCTTGCCCGATGTGCCTGGGAGCTATATACTGGGCCGGAATAAGAAGGGTAGTGTTTGCTTCAGACAGGTATAGTGCTGCTGCCGCTGGTTTCGATGATGAGATGATTTACCGGGAGATAAACCTTTCGAACGACAAGAAGAGCATTCTGATGGAGCGCGGTATGACGCTTGAGGGTGATACTGTATTTGAAAAATGGGACAAGTTCCCCGGGAAAATTCCATATTGATTGATAAGGTTTTTCTATGGAGCGTCTTGACAGAGATTTCTTTACCTTAGATGTACTCGAAGTTGCCCGCCGGTTACCGGGTATGGAAATTGTCCTCAGGCAGGGAGCGGAGTTCAAACGCTACATGATAACTGAGACTGAGGCGTATAACGGTAGTGAAGACAAAGCCTGTCATGCCAGCAGGGGAAAGACCTCCCGCAATGAGATAATGTTTCATGCCGGGGGATACCTTTATCTCTATTTTATTTATGGTATGTACTGGATGCTGAATATTGTCACCGGAGCAGAAGGAGATCCTCAGGCTGTCCTGATAAGAGGCGCCGGGGAGATATCCGGCCCCGGACGGGTTACCCGCTGCCTGGGTATAGACAGGACATTTAACCGGGAGGATATTGTTACCTCTGAACGGATATGGATAGAGACAAACGGTTATAGCCCGGAGCTGATAACAGGCCCACGGGTGGGGATTGACTATGCCGGAGAGCCCTGGGTCAGCATGCCTTGGCGGTTTATGATTAAAAAGTAATAGTTAAACAATATAAAGATGTCAAACACTTTCCGACGCTGGAATAATATTACGGGCTGGGCCATTTTTGCAATAGCTCTTGTAGTATATCTGATGACTGTTGAACCAACAGTAAGTTTCTGGGATTGCGGTGAATTTATTCTCTGTTCATTCAGACTGGAAGTAGGACACCCTCCCGGAGCGCCACTTTTCCTTCTTATAGGTAGATTTTTCTCCCTGTTTGCCGGCTCTGACACTTCACAGGTAGCCGTTTGGATAAACAGGTTCTCAGCTCTGGCGAGCGCATTCACAATTCTATTTCTCTTCTGGTCTGTCACAAGGCTTGTCAGAATGGTGTCAGAGTCATTTAATGACCCTAAAGGAGCTGCCGCTGTGGCTGTCCTGGCCTCCGGTGTTGTCGGTGCTCTGGCATACGCCTTCTCTGATACCTTTTGGTTCTCAGCTGTAGAGGGCGAAGTGTATGCAACAAGTTCACTCTTCACTGCTCTCGTATTCTGGGCCATACTACGCTGGTATGATGAAGCTGACCAACCATATGCAGACAGATGGATAATTCTTATCGCATATATGATGGGACTATCTATCGGCGTTCACCTGCTTAACCTTCTGGCTATCCCGGTAATAGTACTCCTTTACTATTTCAGAAAATTCGAGGTTACCAGAAAGGGAACTATATTGGCTGTTACTTTATCTTTTCTGATACTTGGGGTACTTAATTTTATCTTCATACCAGGGGTTGCCAAAATCGCAGGTTGGTTTGAGCTGTTTTTTGTCAATTTAATAGGACTGCCCTATAACACCGGACTATGGATATATCTGGTTTCTTTTGTTGCCCTTCTGGTCTATGGAATATGGTACTCACTGAAACGAAGGAAGGTGATTCTGAATTATGCTCTGACAATAATTGCTGTCATCATGATTGGCTATTCTTCATTTGCCCTTATTATTATCAGGGCAAATGCTCATCCTCCTATGAACCAGAATGATCCATCCGATGTATTCTCATTTATTTATTATATAAACAGAACACAGTACGGAAAGATACCATTGATATATGGTCCGTATTATTCTGCACCCGTTACCGATATGAAGGAAAAGGTGGCAGGATACAATAAGGTTGATGGTAAATATGAGCCATATTTCTATCCGGAGTATACCTATGACAAGCATCTGATGACCCTATTCCCGAGGATGTACAGTACTGATCCGAATCATATTGAAC
>QKCK01000312.1 GCA_003245695.1 Bacteroidota bacterium
AGTCTGTCACCGAACTTGATGAGCAGATAGCGTTACTCAGGGAGATAGCCCCTACTTACGTTCTTCTTATTGCCATATCATTGTTTTTTATTATGCTCATCAGCTCATATATACTTGAGAAACCGAACAATGAATCATTTGTGATAGGACGCATCTTAAAAAACACGTTTATTGTATACCTGCCATATTACTTTGCAATGGCAATAATGGCCTTCCTGGGAATTTTCGTTGTTTCACTGGGGATGGCTATGTTTATTTTACCTGGTCTTTTTGCTGCTTTTTACCTGGGAACGATATTTTTCTTTTCAATACCTGTATCCCTTGTTGAGAGCCGCAATCCGGGCAACATCATTGTAAGATCCTTTCAGCTAGGCCATCGCAATATCTGGCCGAATATGGGCTGGGTTTCAGTTACCCTTTTGATTGTCATTATTGTATCCGTCATTCTGAGTGCCATAGCAATAATTCCATTTTCAGGAGACATAATAAAAATGCTGACTGACAGTAGTGCATCAAGAGAACTGGCTTCAAAGCCTGCATATATTATCGTATCTTCCCTTTTGGGATCACTTGTCACTCCTGTTGTTCCTATCATGGCCTTTATACTCTATTTCAGGAACCTCGCCGGCAATGACTATCCGGCAAAAGAAGAAGCAGATGCTGAAGAGAGGGTAAAGGTAGAGGACCTGTATCCCAAAATGCCTGACGACAACTAATATTACGCCCCTTTCACTGACTTTTTTTCAGGAAATACCAGTGAGGCAACGATACTTATAACCAGTGTTGCTGCTATTATATACAATGAGTATATATTCTGATATCCTATCGATTCAAGCCAGCTATGAAAAATAAGTTTGAACCCGATAAAGGAGAGCAGAAACGATATGCCGACTTTAATGTAATGAAACAGGTCTACAACCTTCACCAACAGGAAGAAGAGTGATCTCAGACCGATAATGGCGAAAATATTGGAAAAGAATACTATATATGGGTCAAGTGTTATAGAGAATATAGCAGGTATAGAATCCATTGCAAAAATAACATCAGTAAACTCAATCATCACCAGAACCAGAAACAGAGGTGTAAAATAGAATTTACCGTCAACGCGTTTCCAGAAATGATGAGAGATGAAGGTAGGGTATATGTTAATCCTCTTTGAAAGGGAACGTACTATCCAGTGACCTTGCGTATCCTGTCTTTCCTCTTTATTTCTGGTAAAGAACATATGAAAACCTGAGTAAAGGAGGAAAAGCCCGAAAACAAGCAGTAGCCATTCAAATCGTTGTATAAGAGCTGAACCGACAAAGATAAAAATGAATCTAAGCACAATTGCTCCCAGGATACCCCAGAACAGCACTTGCTTGTAGTTTGCTTTGTCAACAGAAAACCCTGTTAGGAGCAACAGTATTACAAATACGTTATCAAGAGAGAGGGTATATTCAAGCAGATAGCCTGTGATAAAATCTGTCGCAGCGGTCTTACGGTACAGAGCGAGAGCTGTATCAAAATCCTGGGTGGTTATTTTGAGATTTGGCTGGTATAATGTCACATATTCCATCAAACTCCCTGTATCTGTAATATTATGAATATGTTCACCATAGAACCTGATAAAAAGATAGAATCCCAGGGCAAGGCTCACCCAGATCGATGTCCATAGCAAAGACTCCTTAAGACTTATTTCGTGTTTGTTTTTCCCGACAAGGAGAAGGTCAATCAGTAACACCCCGAGAATCACAACACCAAAAACGATGAAGAAGATGTTGTGCATTAAAAAATCGATCATATCAATCAGGTTTATGCGCAAATTTAGCAAGAATAGTAATGTGAGATTACGCATAACTGGTTAAAAAAAAAGGCACCTGCAGTGGTGCCTTTTCATAAATAAGGGTACAAATCAATATGATTCTCTCTCAACGTAATGAGTATGAAGGAGCTCATGTGATTTATGACTGTTCGGTTTTGTAAGGAAGTCATTGTAAATCGCTATCACCTCGGGATTTTCATGTGACTTTCTCAGAGGCAGATTTTCATCCTCAGAGTATATGGCCTCCATTCTCTTCTGACGTATCTCCATATTGGTAGGTATTGGTTGTCCTCCACCTCCTATGCAGCCGCCAGGGCATGCCATTATCTCAATGAAATGGTAAGAGGCTTTACCCTCTGCCACAGCCCTGGCAATTTTATTTGCGTTAACAAGACCGTGAGCGATAGCCACTTTCAGTTCAGCGCCTTCAAGGAAGTTCCAGTCTTCAGTAGTACCTTCTATCTTCACAGTAGCCTCTTTGACACCGTCCATGCCTCTGACAGGCGCTATATTCAGATTTTTGAATGGCACCTCTCTGCCTGTCACTATTTCATAAGCTGTACGCAATGCTGCTTCCATAACACCACCGGTGGCGCCGAAAATGACAGCAGCACCTGTTGAGTCACCCATGACAGAATCGTATTTTGTCTCCTCCAGGTTACGGAAGTCAATGCCAGCCTGCTTAACCATCACTGCAAGCTCTCTTGTAGTAAGAACGTAATCAACATCTTTGTATCCGCTTGATCTCATCTCAGGCCTGTCAGCCTCATATTTCTTAGCTGTGCATGGCATTATTGAGACAGACACAATCTTTGAAGGATCAATATTACGCTTCTGTGCAAAATAGGTCTTCGACAATGCTCCGAACATCTGTTGCGGTGACTTACATGTAGAGAGGTTATTCAGCAGCTTAGGATATTTGTGTTCAATGAATTTTATCCATCCCGGTGAACAGGAGGTGAACATAGGCAGTGAAATCTCCTTGTCACCGTCAACGAGGGCCTTCTTAAGACGTGTGAGAAGCTCTGTCCCCTCTTCCATTATTGTCAGGTCAGCTGTAAAATCTGTATCAAGAACCGAGTCAAACCCGAGTTGTTTAAGAGCTGTCACCATCTTACCTGTAACTCTCTCACCCGGATCATAGCCGAGGTCTTCTCCAAGAGCCACTCTCACTGCCGGAGCTGTCTGAACAACAACATGCTTGTCAGAATCATAGATAGCATCCCAAACAAGATCAATATATGTCTTTTCAACAAGAGCACCCGTAGGACAACGGTTCACGCACTGACCACAGTTTGTACATACCACATGACTCATCGGTCTGTCATGGAATGAAGATATCTTCTGGTGAGAACCTTTATTGGCAACAGCAATAGCTGATACCTGCTGCAATTGTGAACAGGTACGAACACACCGCTGGCATCTGATACATTTGCTGTCGTCCTTGATGAATGATGGTGATGACCTGTCTATCTTATATTTCACCTCTTCAGTCAGATCAAGGAATACCTCCTCACCAAATGAGTATTCATTTGCCAGCCGCTGCAGTTCACATTTCTGATTCTTGTAGCACTTGGTACAATCAGACTTATGCTCTGACAGTAACAACTCCACAATATGTTTACGTGCATTTCTCACCTTCAGTGAGTTTGTATATATTTCCATCCCCTCTGAAGCAGGCATTGCACATGCAGCAATAAGAGTACGTGCACCCTTCTGCTCAACAACACATACACGGCAGTTGCCGGCAACACACAGGTCTTTGTGGTTACAGAGTGTAGGTATGTTTATCCCAAGCTCTTTGGCAGCATTAAGCACTGTTGTCCCTTCAGGTACATTAACATGCTGATCGTTTATCTTTAAATTTATCATGGTTTTCTTTTTTCAATTGTTAGTAGATGATCTCTTCCCTGAAGTTTTCAACGATTGATTTGAAGGCATTACCTACTGACTGTCCCAGACCGCATTTAGAGGCGACCTTCATCGTGTCAGCGAGTTTTACAAGCTCATTAAGGTATACTGATTTCATCTCTCCCTTCTTAACCTTCTCAATACCTAACAGAAGCTGCTGGCATCCTACCCTGCACGGGGTACACTGCCCACACGACTCTTCCGTAAAGAAGTCAAGATAGTTGTGAAGCACATTATACATTGACCGTGAACTGTTGAATAACTTCATCGATCCTCCTGTAGGAACACCTTCAAAACCTATTATTGTCTCATCAAACTTCTTACGCGGAACACAGAAACCTGACGCACCTCCTACCTGAACAGCTTTAGTATCGCCATCACCAAACTCTGCAACAAACTCACCGACTGTCATTCCTAACTCAAGCTCAAAGATACCCGGGGTAGGCGTGTCGCCCGATATTGAAAACACCTTTGATCCGCGTGAATCCTGCGTACCCAGCTTGACATATTCAGCAGCACTCTTCTCAATGATCATCATTGCAGTGACTAATGTCTCTACATTGTTTATTGATGTAGGCTTATTGAAAACACCACATGTGGTAGGATATGGTGGTTTGTTCCTGGGTTCACCACGAAAACCCTCTATTGACTCAAAAAGAGCACTCTCTTCACCACAAATGTAAGCCCCACTACCCATGCGGAACTCAATTGAAAAGTCATAACCTATCTCTTTAATCAGCTTATGAAACTTATCAAGCTCAGTATAAAGCTGAGGGAGAAGAAATCTATATTCACCCCTGAGATAAACATATCCCTTCTTTGAACCTATAGCTTTGCCTGCTATTGCCATACCACCAAAGACCTTATATGCCACCCTGTCAAGTATCTCCCTGTCCTTGAAAGTACCAGGCTCACCTTCGTCAGCATTGCATACAATATATTTCTCCTGATCCTTCTCTGCTGCTGTAAACTTCCATTTCATGCCGGTCGGAAACCCTGCTCCTCCCCTGCCACGCAAACCTGAATCAAGAATCTCCTTTATTATCTCGTCATTCGACATCCTGAATGCCTTACTAAGCACCTTACCGGAGTCTATCGTCTCAAATATGAGATCTACTTTTATTAATCCTCTGTTTTCCATATCTCCGGTATTATTTGTTCATATATCCTTTAATAACATCAAGAACCTTCTCCGGAGTCAACTCCGTATATGGCATATCATTTATGAGAATAGCAGGAGCTTTGTGGCACCATCCTATACAGTTCGTCTCCAGTAAGCTGAACTGATTGTCAAGAGTGGTCTCTCCCAGCTTTATCTTTAATAAATCTTCAATCGCCCCAAGAATATCATTCTTGCCCTTCATCGAACAGGTTATAGTCTTGCAGACCCTGATTACATATCTGCCTCTTGGCTCTGTATCAAGAAATGAATAAAAAGAAGCTGTCCCATAGACCTCAGCGGCTGAAATGTCTAACTCTTTTGCAACTTCAACCATTGCTTCATCGGTCAGGTAATTGTGCCTTCCCACGATATCCTGAAGGATAGGCATAAGGCTGTCACGATTGCGACCATGCCTTTCAACCATCTCCTTCACTAGGTTTCCTGTGTTGTACATGTTTTTTGGTTTTAGGTAACTAATTGTAAATTATGTATTTGTTAGTGTTAATTAATTAACACTAACAAATATAATACTTCTCTTTGCATAATCAAACCTAAATGATCAAACTACTACTATTTAGAAAGGTTCTAATCATGCACTCCTCAGACCAGAAATACAAAACCTTTTCTATCAGGATTTAATAAAAGAGAGATCAATTAATCCACATATTTTTTCAATTGTTCTACATTAAAATCTATAAATAATCGAATTTTGTAATTGAGAAATCATAAATCCAATGAAGACTATTTTCAGTATACGATACGCTGCTCATCCTGCTGATGTAAGCAAGTGGGACAGTGCAAGACTCAGGAATGAGCATCTTGTCACTGATATTTTTCTGTCAGACACAATCACAATGGTATATTCACTCTACGACAGAATGGTTGTAGGTGGAGCAATGCCGGTTAAAGAGCCTCTTCCACTTGAAGCAGCCGATGAATTAAAGGCGCCATTCTTTCTGCATCGCAGAGAAGCCGGCATTTTCAATGTAGGAGGTGCCGGTTGTGTTATAGCCGGTGGGGAGAGTTATGAACTGGGATATAAAGAGTCATTATACCTTGGCAGTGGTGACCGCGAGGTATCATTCATCAGCAATGACGAAGCCAACCCGGCGAGATTCTATTTCTGTTCAACGCCTGCCCATAAAACCTATCCCGACAGGAGAGTGACAAAAAAGGAGGCAATAACGGCAGAGATGGGATCTATGGAATCGGCAAATCACCGCATTATTAACAAGATGCTGGTAAGGGAGGTTATTGAAACATGTCAGTTACAGATGGGTATGACGGAGCTTGCCACGGGAAGCGTATGGAATACAATGCCACCACACACTCACAGCCGGCGTATGGAAGCATACTTTTATTTTGAACTACCGGAGGAGGCTACAATATGTCATTTCATGGGAGAGCCACAGGAGACCCGTCATATATGGATGAAGAACAATGAGGCAGTCATTTCACCACAATGGTCGATACATGCCGCAGCAGCTACATCAGGTTACACATTCATATGGGGTATGGGAGGTGAGAACCTCGATTATGGCGATCAGGATTTTCATAAGGTGACAGATCTAAGGTAAATAACAGAGAAAGCTATGGATAACAATCTATTCAGTTTAAAAGGCAAGAGAGCTCTGGTAACGGGAGCATCATACGGGATTGGCATGGCGATGGCCAGAGCTCTGGCAGCAGCAGGGGCAACAATTGTATTCAATGATATCAGGGAAGATCTGGTTGAAAAAGCCATGAAGGACTATCAGGCTGATGGCATTGATGCTAAAGGATATGTCTTTGATGTTACCAATGAAGAGATGGTGACTGACTTTATCAGTAGGATAAATAATGAGATAGGTGTCATTGACATACTTGTTAATAATGCCGGGATAATAAAGAGGATACCTGCCCTTGAGATGAGCGCCAGCGATTTCAGACAGGTAATAGACATTGACCTGAATGGTCCGTTTATCATGTCCAAGGCTGTTGCTCCCGGTATGATAAAGAATGGCGGAGGGAAAATAATAAATATATGTTCACTTATGAGTGAGCTGGGTCGCGAGACTGTAACTGCATATGCCTCAGCTAAAGGCGGACTGAAGATGCTCACAAGAAACCTTGCCTCGGAATGGGGTGAGT
>QKCK01000270.1 GCA_003245695.1 Bacteroidota bacterium
AGAGTTATTCCAGTTATAGTTACTTTTTACATAATCAACAACCAGATTAAACTTATCTTCCTCAGGTTTTCCGGATATCTCTGCAACGTTAATAACCTTTGACGCCAGTTTCTCAGACTTATCTATGAACTTTCCAAAATCAGCATGTTTGAGAAGGTCTTTTATCATCTCCTCCCATGTTGTCATTACCGGAATGGTAGTTCCATTAAGGTGATGAATCTTTGAAAGCTGAAAATCAATTTTAATAATGTAATCATTGATTGATGTGATATATTCTTCATCTCCAAAAGCAGGTACATTTTTCATTGCGAACTTATATACCATATCGTTGTATGCATTATCTCCATAAGCTCTTGCCGGTCCAAAATGTCTGGCGCTTCCGCTATCCTCATATGACTCCATAACATCGAACTTCTTTGCTCCCTGCATTATGTAGGTATACTCATAGAAAGGAATCATTTTTGCTATATATTCACTGTAAGCCACCGGAATTCTCCATTGAAAAGACCAATCCCTGAAATTAAAAACATACTGTGAGTTTATCTTGTATCTGTATTCAATTACTGAACCTTTCCTGACATTTGGAAGTGCAAATTTCTTTACGTTCCAATAATTATTTTTCTTTTCAATAAATGTATTTGAAACATCAAGAGGAGTCTTTACCAGCATTCCATTTTCAATATTATAGGTAACGGCTTCAATATCATATATCTTTTCATATATCTGACCTTCCTGATAAAAAGGTATTTCCACTTCTGCCCATTTTATTCCAGCATCAGAAAGAATCTTAATTTTGGTGGCTCTCTCAAACACAACATCAAAAGAGGCATCCCTCTCAGCAAAATAAGTTTTTGCCATATCGTATAAAACAACAGCCTCCGCATCCTTATCCAAAGGATACACTTCCATTTCAACCTCATATTTTGAAATTTTGCCATACTCTCTTGAATAATCCTGACCTGCAACAATTGAGAAGGAAACTGGCAGAATAATAAGTGCTAAATAAATCCTTTTAAACATGATCCGTCTATTTATAAAGTATAATAACTGTTTTATTATCAAACTCAACTACTTGATTATAAAAGCTATAAAAATCATGGTATTCTGAAACCGCATAAAACCCGGAGTTAATTAAAACCTCCTTTGTGGCAATCACTTTCCCATCCTCTTCGCGAATGTTATATCTGTATTCACCATATCGGCTTGCTATTATTTTGGGTTCTAATTTCTTACTTAGTCTATAACCCTCAGGAATCTCATATATAATTGTATCAATTTTATGAACCGGAAAATCAATCTGAACAGGCAGTTTTCTCTCTTCCGGTTTCTCAATTTCCTGTAATGAGAATGAAATATTCTTCAGGAAAACATCATTTCCGTATTGTTTATAAACATTTCCAGTGACGGCATCAAATGATAGTTCAATTTGTGTTGAATCTCTGTTAAACTCTTTTATTTTAAAATCGACCAGTTGAAACCCATTATCCACAATATTATTTCTTATATATCTTGACTTTTCTGATTCATTGCAGCTTCACTGCAGATATAACAGAACATCGTAAGAATCACCTTTGTATCTGTTTTGAAATCGGGCTGTAGCCTCAGGTGTATTGTAACTTATCTCTATATTACGTGTTTCAAGTACATCAGATGGTTTTAGCTGAGGGGTCTTTATAAACCTGCTTTCATCCCTGCTGATAATAAAAGCATTTCTGTTCTGAGTAAATGCACCAAGATAATTGAATGCTGCATCACTGGTACAATCCAACCAGACATCCTCACTCTTCAACGGAATATAGAGTATGATATGGTTAAATCTGGCAGAAGGGAAAGCAGTATCAACCTCTCTGATCTGATCTCCGGCATTTACAATCGAATAATAAGATGGGATATTTACGTAATCAAGTATCGACCTAAAGTAATTTGACAATGCCTTACAATCCCCATATTTGTTCTGAGAGACATAGCTTGCCGGATAAGGCTTCCAGCCACCAGTCTCTACAGTAACATTTATATAACGTGTCTCGTCCTGCAGGTAGTGATAAAGAATCCGTATCTTCTCCTTATCATCCTCTACCCCTTTTATCAACTGTGCTATCCTGGCTTTTTCATTATCAGGCAAATCATTTAATCCCTGTAGCAGGCTGTATTGCCAGTTGCCAAAGGATTTCCAACTATCAAATGAACCCTTGAGCTCAAATTTAAAGATAGTAGGAACTACATGCACTGATGGATAAAACATTGATAATGAAGGCGACATCTCCTCAGACTCAATAACATTTGTATAAGATGTCTTCCATTTATACACCACCTTGTCTTTAATTGTATCTATTTCAGGAGCTGCAACATTTGTATTCTTGTATGTAATAGGGTAATCCACAGGAACAGATACCTCGAGCAGTGCAGAATCAGTTGGCACGCTTTTGCCAATAACAGGCGTCCAGTTGCTGATACTCATGAACTCATTCTCGAGAAGCTGAAAAGAGTATATAAGGTAATAAGGATATGAGTTGTGCTTTAATGTAAATTCCTTGATAAAGTCATCCTCATATAATGAGAAATCTGAAATTGAACTTTTGTCAATGATATCAGATTTTGTAAGTTTCTTTACTACCCTGCCATTTGAGTCTTTAATAATTGCCTCAATATTACTTACTCTGACAAGCTTTGAATAGGGAATTCTCACTTTTGTGTATTTCTCCCCTGCCCTGTTGTTAATTTTAATCTCATAGTAAAAGTTGCTGGCCAGTTTCCCATTGCTGACATCTGCAGTGGTTCGCTGATTTACCAGCTCAGCATCATACTCTTTTTGCGAAGGGTGAAGGCAGATTAAAAGTATTCCTATAAACAAAAAGCTCTTTATCATCAACTCTATCTATTACGTTTGAATACAAAAACAGACCAGGTTCAAATCATCTTTCCTGAGACAGACATGTCAAAATCATATCCTGCATTAAAGGATATACCTTACTATCATAAGAGAGACATTTGTCTGGAAGCCATGACTGATTGTATTGAGACCCTAAGATAAAAAAGAAATCTTTTTCTCCAATTACATAAAGATAAATATCCCATGTCTGTCAACCAGGAATCAATGATGCATCATCCCGGCAAAATCATCAAACAGTATTTAAAATACTGGAAATGAGTAATTGAGACTAGTCAGGAAAGAATAATTGTTGATAAGAAGAGAGTTTACAGATATATGTTTTAGTCAAAACCAGAAAATAATATTTGAGAGAAAAATTCTATTTTCTCATACCCATACTTACGAACTTCAGTCCCTGATAGATGCCCTGGCGCCAGAAGAGCCAGTCGTGTTTTCCATCACGGGCATGATACACATGCTCTATATTGCGTTTTGTAAGGAGGTCATTCAGCTCCTTATTGACAGCACTGAGATTATCCTGATTTCCGCAGTCAATAAACCATCTGACAGACCTAAGTGATTCCACATTGTTCCCGGCAGCCAGCTCCAAAGGGTTGTTATCTAAAAAATGAGAGGTGATTCGGTCATTGCCTTTCGCCCCCGGAGCGCCATAGAGTAATGACATATACTTATATAACTGGTCAGGTATACCAGCAAATCCTTCCCTGTTGAACATAGATGCACTAAGTGCCACTGAATATGAGAATTTATCAGGATGGTGCATGGCCCATACCAGAGCACCGTAGCCTCCCATTGATAACCCTGCAACTGCACGATGTTCCCGGTCAGGTACAGACCTGTAAGTCTTATCAATATATGGTAACAGCTCCTCAAAAACAAAATCCTCATACCTGGCTTTGCTCTGATAATCATTTATATACCAATAGTATTTACCATCCGGAATAATTATTATCATAGGCTCAATCACACCACTATTGATACCTTTGTCCATTATTTCGTTGATATCACCCTGTCTGATCCATGATGTATTATTCCCTGTAAATCCATGCAAAAGGTAGAGTACAGGATAACGCTTCCCGGATGTTTCATAATCTGGTGGCAGATAAACCGAGTATCGCACATCATAGCCCAGAACAGTACTGTTATACTTTAAGTCAGTATTCACTGACCCTCGCAGTGATAAAGTCTCACGTGCACGTCCATAGATAACACTCTGTGAAACAATAAATATGATTGCTATAATTGTTTTTGTTTTCATTGCTCTTTGTTTTAAACATTTTACAATAACGCACAATGATATCAGTGAGTTCATTGCTTTTTGATAATTATAGTGAGTATGGTCTCTTCTTTGTTCAGGAATGATTACCGGCCATTCTCCCCCTGATCGTCAGATCAATAAAAAAAGGTCTGACAGCAGATAGTGCTGTCAGACCTTTTAACATGAAGGTTTATTCTGTCATCCTTTGGCTATGGCAATCTCTTTGAACTTAGGTTCATCAATATACACCTCCTGCTTCAGAGGATTACGTTTGTTCTTCACAATCTTATATGTATGGAATACCAGTACTGCCACATTTGCCAGTAAGGCAACCACACTTACAGTCATAAATGCTGCAGGTCTGTGTGACGACTGTACAGCGAAGAGAGAGTCGTCGGCAAAATAAGGCAGTGACATAGTGAACATCATCCACAGTGCAAGTGTCTGAGCCCTGTGCTGCAGCCATGCACCCCTGCCAAGGATAAAAGCGGGTATGGTACATGATACCAGCAACGCTGCACCGGCATAGAACGAATGATCGGTAACACAGTTATATACATATGCAAAGTTCCAGAGGTCATATGCAATGATCCACCACCACAGCTGATCAGGCCACAACATGTCTTTGTGCTTGTCTTTCCCGATAAATATGCCCATCCAGCCTGAGATAGTAATTATATTTATTATTCCTGCAACACCGTTCATAATGTTCCATACTCCACCCTGCATCATCATTTTGTTGACAACAGTACCATACATGTCACCGCTATAAAGGGCGTAACACTGGAAATCCCGCACTACAGCCTCAAGAATATTAATGGATAATATCAATGGCGGGAAGAGAAGCAGATATTTGTTTGCAGCAGCCTTTTTGTTATAGCGTAAAAGCATGAAACCCAGCACACCAGCCAGCGAAGAATATACTTTTACCCAGTGAAACCATGTCCCGGTGCTGGAGTCAGATCCTGCAGTACGGGGCCAGACAAACAGTGTCAATAACAGAGGGACACCTATATAGGTCAGATAGGAAAGCCAACGGCTCGAACGTGTAAGTTCATTTACCAGCATAAGACCGGCAACAACACCCACCCACATCAGGGCCGAATACCAGGGAACAGATTCAAATAAAAACATACGCTCGGATTTTAAGTGTTTCTACTAAATTCATAGCTTAAAGGTATTTACAACCTGTATGGAACCACTTGAACTAGTTCAACTTCGTAATCCGGGAATGATATCTTCTGTAATAATTCTGATAGAAAAGCGAATTTTATATTAATGGCTTTCCAACATGGTTTATGGCATCAGATGCTTTTAATGATCTTTTTCTTTACCTTACAGAGCCACTCATCGCTGACTCCGATGAACCTTGCTATATATTTATCAGGTATTCGCTGCAGGTATGCCGGATGGTTTTTCATAAGGTAAACAAAAAAATCCTCTGCGGAGAGAGAGAGCCGCATGGCGCTGAAAAGATACATATTGTGGAGCGCATTTGCAGTTATGGTATGATAAAACCTGCTGAACTCAGGAAAGGTCTCTGCCATGTTTTCAAGGTCTTCCTTTCTGAAGGCAAGAAGAGAGCACTCTTCAAGAGCCTTTATCTCAAAGGTGCTGCCAATACCCGCAAAGTAGCTCTTTGGTGACGAAAGAAATGAGTAAACATGATCTATATAAAACCCCAGCACTATCTCCTTGCCGTTTTCATGCTGAAAGAGCTGTATCAGGCTGCCTTTATTCAGAAAGTAACCATGGTTACAGACCTCACCCTGCTGCAACAGATACCCGTTTTTTTTTACTGTTATCTCTGATGCCGAGTCAACAAGCCGTTGCCGTAACTCAGACGACAATGGCATCACTCTCCTGATATGTTCCTCCAACTGATCAAACATCGGGAATCATGTTTTCACTAAGGTAATGGAAATATTTTTTCTGTCATTCATTAAAGATTCCATCTGAATGAACATAAAGAATATCAACACAGCTTATCAGATACTGTTGTCAATCTCTATTTCATATTTCATCAGCAAACCCGGAAGTCCGTGAATCGAAAAACGTGCTCTCTTAATACGGTTTATCTCAGGATCAATATTATAGTTAAATGATGTGCTTAAATCGGCCTTCTCAATTATGGTGTGGTCAAACATAGCACCACGGAGATCGCAGTTATCAATCACAGAGGCAGACATATCACATTCTGTGAAATCGGCATCTATCAGCTGTGAGCTTCTGAAAACCGTCTTTTTTATTTTAGTTCTGTAAAACGAGGTATGATTAAGCTGGCAGCTGTCAAAAGAGAATGAGAGGCCAAATTCATTACAGCTGTCAAAATGCAAACCCAGCATCTTACACCCCCTGAAATGAATATCATGAAACGCAGTCTGAATGAGCCTGACAAGGCTCAGGTTACACTCTATAAACTCACATTCGGTAAACTTTATATCTGAAAGATCAGTATCAGAAAAATCACATTGATAAAAACGACAACTATCGTACTCACCTTGTTTTAAAGGGTTGTCTTGAAAATTGAATCTCTCAAAATTCTCTCCTTCAACAAAAACATGTTCCATAATGATAGTTTTTATTACAACAAAATTCAGAACACATATTCTCTGTCAGGAAATAACTATCTCGAATGAATATAGTTATAGTCCAGTATCAATATTTTAAGGAACTTTTCGCTACCCAGTTCGCTTTTAATTCCCATTTTATTTTCCAAAGCTTTACGAGCCTTTTCAGCC
>QKCK01000169.1 GCA_003245695.1 Bacteroidota bacterium
GGAAGAGGAATGGTAGAGCCAATGGACACTGTCCCCGACTGCATGATAATATCCATTCTGCCTGACAACCGGTGGGTAGTTGCCAAGGAGCCGCTTCAACTTTATCAGCCGGCACTCACAGGGCTGGGGCCCGGGCTTGCCTTTGCACGTGTGCTGGCTGAAAAGACAAATCACAGAATCAACATCGCGTTGGTGCCCTGTGCCGTGGGAGGCAGTTCTATCGACAACTGGTTGAGTGACTCTCTCTTCAACGGGGTAAGACTAAAAAGCAATTTCATTGAAAAGATGTCTATGGCAAAAGAGGCAGGCACTGTCAAAGCCATAATATGGCATCAGGGTGAGTCAGATGCCACCGCTGAGAAATCAGAAGCTTACAAATGCAAGCTAAAGAAGCTCTTCGGTATATTCCGGCAGGCAGCCGGCAATGACACTCTGCCTGTAATAATGGGAGAACTGGCTCTCTTTCCGGAAAACAGCAATCATATGGCTGATTATATTACAATAAACAAAATACTAACGGAGATTGCTTCAGAAGATCCTTCAATAGCCCTTGTATCGTCAGAGGGATTAAAAGCAAAATCTGACAATGTTCATTTTGATGGTCCGTCACAGCGACTGATGGGCAAGAGATATGCCGATGCATATCTGACATTATCAACCTCAAAGAAATAACAGAGATGCATCTCATTGACTGGATTGTACTTAGCGCCTATTTCCTATTGCTGATTTCTATAGGCCTGTGGGCATATAAAAGGGTAAAAAACTCAGCTGACTTTTTCACTGCCGGAGGAAAGCTGCCATGGTGGCTCTCAGGCGTATCACATCATATCTCAGGATATAGCGGAGCTGTATTTGTTGCTTATGCCGGGATAGCATATACGCATGGCTTCACTATCTATATCTGGTGGGCGTTAGCCGTTGCCGTTGCCACCTTCGCCGGTGCACATCTGGTAGCTCCGCGATGGGCCAGGCTGCGTATAGTGGCAAATATACAGTCACCTACCGAGTTTCTGCTGACACGCTACAACGTATCAACACAACAGATAATTGCATGGTCGGGAGTGATAATAAAAATATTTGATGTGGGAGCAAAATGGGCGGCCATAGCTATTCTGCTGAATATCTTCGCAGGGACACCTTTCATCACAGGGATAATACTGGCAGGTACTGTATCAATAATATACAGCACCCTGGGCGGGCTATGGGCTGATGTAGTTAACGACTTTGCCCAGTTTCTGGTACAGCTTGTGGCCGGCATAACCATGTTTGTAATCGTATTGATAAAAATGGGTGATGGAGCACATGGCCTTGTCACCCTATGGGATAAGCTACCCCCGACACACTCATCCTTCTTCAGTGACCCATATACCTGGAAGTTTTTTATTGCCATGATGATAATAGACTTCTTCAGCTACAGCGGGGGGACATGGCATCTTGCAACCAGGTTTATTGCCTCCTCTTCAGGAGCTGTTGCAAAAAAAGCTGCCAAGCTCTCATCGTTGCTTTACCTTGTCTGGCCTTTGGTGCTATTTCTGCCTATGTTCTCAGCTCCTCTTTTCATGCCTGACCTGGAAGATCCTACCAGAGCATATGGTCTCCTTGCACTGAAGTTTCTCCCCGCAGGACTCATTGGCCTCGTGATGGCAGCGTTGTTTACCAACACGCTCTCAATGACATCCTCTGACGCAAATACCATATCAGCAGTGATAACACGCGATATACTGCCACGGTTCATCAAAGACTTCAACAATAACAGCAAGAAGAAAAAACTGCTTATTGCACGTATCTCAACTGTCTCCTTTACCCTACTGACAATTATCATAGCAATAAATGCGAGTCAGTTCGGAGGTGTTTTCGGGCTTATTGTCTCATGGTTTGCAGCATTACTGGGACCAATAGCAATACCAATGATACTGGGGCTGCTTCCTGCATTCAGGAAATGTGACAGTGCAGTAGCTATCACCTCAATAGTCGCCGGCATCATGGCATTCATAATCATAAAACTCATCCCTGATGTTACCCTGGCAGCGGAGGTCGGCACTCCCCTCTTTACCTCATTACTTATCTACATCATCGCGGGAGCATTAAACAGACGAAAAGTACCTGAGAAAGTAGACACTCTTTTTAATGCATTAAACAATCAGGATTAGACAGCTATGAACAGCATAAGCGGCTATAACTATATCGATGGCAACCCAATAACTGTCTCTTTTGAAGACGGAATTATCACATCTGTTGTGGCTGCTGAGGAACACATACCCGACAGTAAAACAATCGCACCCGGATTAACAGATCTTCAGGTTAACGGATATAACGGTATAGATGTCAACAACGAATCACTGCTGCCCGAATCATTACTGGAGCTGACACTCTCTCTGCAAAGAACAGGGGTTACAACATTCTGTCCTACAGTAATAACAAACAGCAATGCAGCCATCGTAAATATCCTTTCAGTTATCACTGAGGCATGCAGACTTTACCCTGAGATAAACAGGTCATTTGGCGGGATACATCTCGAAGGACCATTTATCTCTCCTGTTGATGGGCCCAGGGGAGCACATCCGGCTGAATTTGTATGTCCTCCGTCGTGGGAGCTCTTTGAAAAATGGCAGACAGCTGCTGAAGGAAGGATAAAGATCGTGACACTCTCACCTGAATGGCCTGAAGCTGACCAGTTTATATCCCGATGTGTAAAAAACGGTATTACTGTAGCTATCGGGCATACCGACGCCTCACCACAAAGAATAAGAGACGCCATAAAGCAAGGGGCAACACTCTCAACTCACCTTGGCAATGCCTCACACAGAATGATACACCGTCATAACAACTATATATGGGAACAGTTGGCTGCTGATGAGTTGTATGCAACAATGATTACTGATGGCTTTCATATTCCGGACTCATTAATAAAGATCCTTTTGAAGGTAAAAGGTGATAAGGCGATGCTGATAAGTGATTCCACCATGTTTGCAGGAATGGAGGCTGGTAATTATGTGACTCATATAGGGGGTAATGTTGTGCTTACCGAAGAAGGGAAACTTCATATAAGCGGAACACCTGAAGTGCTTGCCGGTGCCGGATTGACCATCCTCGATGGAGTTAACCATCTTAATGACAGAAACCTCTGCCCCATGGCCCAGGCATGGGAGATGGCCAGTGTCAGGCCGCAAAGGTTATTAAAAACTGAATCCGTATATGGAATTGCAGTGGGCTCCCCTGCCGATCTTGTACTACTTGATGTGAAGAATAAGATAGAAGTCATAACCACAATCAAAGCCGGAGAAGTTGTTTATGAAAGAGAATAATAAAGTATCGCAAAGACTCTATTCCCTTGATGCACTCAGGGGGTTTGACATGTTCTGGATCACTGGTGGACAAAAGATAATCTTTGCATTGGCCACTGTAACAGGATGGCCGGTCTTTGAGTGGATGAATAGTCAGATGCATCATGTTCAATGGAATGGCTTTGCCTTTTATGACCTCATCTTTCCTCTTTTCCTGTTTCTGGCAGGAGTATCAATGCCCTTCTCTGTAGCCTCAAGACTCAACAAAGGGGCAACAAAAAGAATGATATATATACATGGACTAAAGAGAATGCTGATACTGATTCTTCTTGGCATGGCAGTAAACCGGATATTTGACCTCGACAAGGAGCATCTGAGACTCGCCAGCGTCCTTGGAAGAATCGGCATAGCATGGTTCCTGGCTCTGGTATTAACACTTAACTTCAAAATCAGGGGTCAGATAATTTGGTTCTGGAGCATTCTCGTCGGCTATACTCTTATCATGCTCCTTATCCCTGTCCCGGGTTATGGAGCCGGTGACCTGTCGCCCGAAGGAAATCTTGCAGGCTATATAGACAGGCTACTTATACCTGGCACCCTATATCTTAAGGTGATGGACCCCGAAGGGGTAATCAGTAATATCCCGGCAGTGGCTACTGCACTTATGGGTGCCTTTGCTGGTCACTTCATCATATCTGACCGTAGATCACTTAATGGATTAAAAAAAGCGGCAGTCATTATCTCTTCAGGTATCCTCTCACTATTACTGGGGCTGATCTGGAACAATATCTTCCCTATTAATAAAAACCTCTGGAGCAGCTCATTTGTACTCTTTGCAGGCGGCTGGAGCCTGATCCTTTTTGGCCTCTTTTATCTTATCATCGATGTGTGGAGACTAAAAAAATGGGCCTTTTTCTTTGTTGTAATAGGTATGAACTCCATCACCATTTATGTCTTACAGTTCAGGATACTTCAGTTTGATGTTATAAGAGACTATTTCTTCAAGGGACTCTATAATCTCTCGCCTCAGAATATACAGCCATTCATCGGGGCAATAGGATACGTTGCCTGCGTATGGATATCCCTCTACTTCCTGTACAGAAAGAAAATATTCCTCAAGGTATAATCACTATGGTGAAAAAAGTAAAGCGAAGCATTAATGTTGTAATAGTTACAGGCATAGTAATGTTTTTAGTACCTGCCTGTCATAAAACAGTCCCCTATAATTATGCCCCAGACTCAGTAATTCCAAAACCATTGGAATTAGAAAAAAGAGATGGCAGTTTTCACCTTGAGAGAAAGGCAACGCTGACCTATGACTCATGTTTTACAGATATAGGTGAATCTATTGAACTGTTCAATGAGTTTTTGAAATGCGACTATCGTGGCTATTCAATCAGGCCGGTTACAGGGGCCTCGGGGCCCGCAGACATTACTGTATGTTTCAACGGGCAGTGTAAAGATGAAGGCTATATCCTTGAAATAGGTCATGATGATATAAAGATAGAAGCCAGTGATGGCAGAGGTGTCTTTTATGCCTTTCAGAGCCTTATGCAGCTAATATATCCTTATTGCACTTCGCGACACGGATCAATATCAATACCTTGTATAAAAATAACTGATGCTCCGGAGTTTAAGTGGCGCGGGCTTCATTTTGATGTTGCCAGGCACTTTTTTGACAAGGAATTCATATTTAAGCTCCTTGATGCCATGGCCATACATAAGCTTAACACATTTCACTGGCATCTCACTGATGATCAGGGATGGAGGATAGAGATAAAAAAATATCCAGCATTAACAGCGACAGGTTCATGGAGAAGTCAGACCCTGGTGGGCCATGGGAGTGAGACACCATGGATCTATGATGGCCACAGCGCCGGAGGCTATTATACCCAGGACGATATCAGGGAGATTGTTGAATATGCCAGAAGACTAAAGATAAATATTGTACCTGAGATAGAGATGCCCGGCCATGCTGTTGCTGCCTTAAGGTCATATCCTGAATATTCATGTAACGGGAAGCGTGTTGAGGAATTTGACAGATGGGGCGTTTCAACCGATCTCTTCTGTGCCGGCAATGAGAATACTTACAGGTTCCTTACCGACATTCTATCAGAAGTCATTGACTTGTTTCCATATGAGTATATTCACATTGGTGGTGATGAATGTCCTAAAGTAAACTGGGAGAATTGTCCTCTGTGTCAGAAAAAAATAGCTGACAACAATCTTAAGGATGAAAATGAGCTTCACATTTACTTTGTAAAGAGAATTGAGTCTTTTTTGAGAGACAGGGGGAAAAAGACCGTTATATGGGATGAAATAAATGAAGGTGATCTGCCACTGTCAGCTGCAATAATGTCGTGGCGGGGCTACTCAGGAGGTATTAATGCCCTTGAGAAGGGACATGATGTAATAATGACCCCTCACATGTATGTTTACTTTGACTATTACCAGTCGGGAGATAATGAGCCATTGGCCATTGGAGGCCTGCTTGATTTACAGAAAGTATATTCCTTCAAGGTCGTTCCCGAGGGTACTGCCCCTGCTTTAAGATCACGTATAATAGGTGCTCAGGCTAATGTTTGGACAGAATACATCGCTGATGAAAAACAGGCAGAGTATATGATATTCCCTCGTTTAGCAGCACTGGCAGAGGCATTATGGACTCCTGAGTCTGATCTTAACTATAATGATTTCTCCTCAAGGATGAATGAAGAATATGCAAGATATGATTCCAAAGAGATCAATTACAGGATTCAATATCCCGAAGGGCTGTCAGGGCAAAACCTGAGCCTCAGTGACACCTTTATGACAGACCTTGAAAACGACATAGCCTGTTCTTCCATCCATTATACAACGGGCAATAGTGTACCAGATGAAAACTCACCTGCATTTAACACCACATTAAAAATCGTTCCTGACAGCGTCTGTACATTGAATGCAGTGACTATAATGCCATCAGGAAGGAAAAGCAGTGTTATCACCGGAATAATAAGACGCACAGCTCTAAAAGAAGCTATTGAGGCAGATAGCCTCACTCCAGGCTTACTATGTAAGCTTTATACCGGCGACTTCAGGTCAACCTTTAATCTGCCTTCATCACCTCCTGATACTGCTTTCATCGCAAGAACCATTGCACTACAGGGATGGATGCCGGCAGAACTGTTTGGGCTCGGATACTCCGGTTATATTGAGGTGCCCTCTGACGGTATCTATTCTTTCTTCACAACATCAGACGACGGCATACTACTCAGCATTGACAATGAAACAGTAATAGATGGCAATCTTCGTCATCATGGCATTACCAACCAGGGTTGCTGTGCATTGAAAAAGGGATTGCATCACCTTCAGGTCAGGTATTTCCAGACATCCTACCGTAAATCGATGGAGGTATATTTTTCCTCATCTGAAACAGAGAAACGGCTGATACCGGCGGAGATACTTTTTAATTAATTTTTTGATTCGTTGATTCGATTAAATAAAGCGACTAAACGCATCAACGACTAAACAACCAAACTATACCATATTCATCCCTGAAAAATATTT
>QKCK01000121.1 GCA_003245695.1 Bacteroidota bacterium
GAGCTGTTAAAAATTAGGATGAACCAAGAAGATTATGATAAGAAAAAAGGGAAAAATATTGAGGTTAAAACCAATAAGGTAAAAGTTGAAGTTTCACCTGAAACTACTTTTTTTATTGAGAAAATGGAAAGGTTAAAAAACACGTCAGTTTTAAATTCAACAAAATCAACCTATAACGATAATCTTTCTGACTTTGAAAATTCTTACGGTGTTAAATTCTCTGATAATTTTAGAACATTATATCGTAACGGACTTGATTCAGAAGAATACAAACTACTAAAAGTTGAGGATTTTTATATTGAAGAACAATATCAGGACAGATATCCTGAAACATACGGAGCTGTAATTGTGGCGGAAAATTGCTGTGGCGATTCATTAGGATTGATTCTAAAAAAGAATAGTGATTATGAACTGGATGATATTCTTGTTGAATTTATACATGAAACAGGTGAAATAGACAAAGGAAGCAACATAAGCTAACAATGTATATAGGTAATGGTGGTGGAAGTGGTAATTCAAGCACTTCAGCTTTCAAGAAAGTTTTGATAAATTGAAAGGTAAGTAACAATCAATCCGCCACTACCCATATGCTAACCTCAGTACATCGGCAAAAGAACGTTCTGCATGCTGTAATTAAGATGGAGGAGATATTTGTAAGTTGATCCTCCGCCTTCGCTGTACAGGCAGTGGAGGCAAAAAAGATAAAATGGATTTTTAAGGATTCACGGGAAAAATATGACGGGGAAATTATATTAGAGTATGGAGAAAAATTTTATAATATCAGAAAAATAATCATAAACCACTAAATTTACACTTGCTGTTGAACAAAAAACATTCTTCTGACCAGTATTATTAAGCTATTTGGGATGAATTTCAAATCATTTGATGATAAAAATTCAGCATTAGATTATTTAATTGGTTAAACACCAGATGTCAACTGCCGTTCATAGAACATTGCCCAGACTGAGCTAAGTATGAGCGGCATAACATTTAATCATGGTTTATTTACAGTGGATAGGGACGCACTCTGCATTCCTCATACCTCATACCTCATTCCTCATCTCTCACCCCTCACCCCTCATCTCTCACATCTCAAATCTCACCCCTCACCCCTCATCTCTCACATCTCATCTCTCACATCTCACATCTCACATCTCACATCTCAAATCTTCACCCTCACTTTCTCATTTCTCCCTTTTGTACCCGTTTCACGGGAGATAGCTTCGCTGAGCTCATCCGCTACTGCGGATTCGGTTCGTCGCACAGCTCCTCAGCTTTTGTCTTCCTGCTCACTCCTCACGCCTCACTCCTCATCCCTCACCTCTCATGTCTCCTGACAGATACCTGATCGATAGGGGTGCCATTTCTATCGTAAAGTGTCACGGTTATGCTCTTTTTGCCGGCTCTCATGATCATGGCCCCGACGGTCTGGTTACCTTCAGTCCAGCGATACCTGATGAGATCGTTGTTATAGAGAAGCCTCTTTCGTTATCTGCTGAAGGTGCCTGTATGTACACTGTTCCTTTAGTGCCATCGGTCTCCCTGTCAGCGTATAACGCATTGGTACGCACGTATATGTGGTTATTGCCACTGATGGCCAGGCCAACCCCGTACTGGTCAAACAGCTCTTTCCACCGGCTGTATTGCGAGCTACTGCCGTCTCCTCCCATGAACCATTGATAATGTGATACGACAATGATGTATTCTGCCGGATTATTATTGATCACCTCCCGTGTCCAGTTCTGTGCTTTAGCCAGTCCTTCTTCGCTTCTCATGGCCTCGTTGTTGAGCATGACAAACAGCGTGTTGCCATAGGTAAAATGATATGATACACCTGTCTCTCCGTCATAGCCATTGAGTGGATTGTTGTTGACGTTACGGAAGAATCCGTTGCTTTGTGCATTCTGTCGCGTCATATTATCATGGTTTCCATTGACTCCTGCCCATACGTATCTGCTGAAGGTAGAATCGGCGTACAATGTAGGCCAGAAAGAGTAACTGCCACCCCATGCGGCTATGTCTCCTACATTAAGCATCATATCAAAAGGCTTTCTGTTCTGTCTCTCCAGCTGTTGTATCATCTTCATGGCAGCTCTCTGTCTGTCAGGCAGGGGAGCGTAAACGTGTATGTCGGAGATGATGCCCATGGCCCATTCCGGAGATTCCGGAGCTGTCCTGAAAAAACGGATCTCGCTGTCTCCTGGAGCGAAGGAAACAGTAGAAGATGGTCTATCTGAAGAGAGAACATACATATACTCAGTACCGGCTTTCAGTCCCTGCAGGGCAACGGTATTACGGATAAACCGGGCATCTTCGAAGAAATTCTCACCATTGGGTCTCTTTGAATAGATGCTGTCAAAGACCGTACATAAGGCCTGGTTAGCCTGAATGGTGATAGCTTTTCTCCAGTGTCTGTCTCTCTTCTTCGTATAGATAATGTATGAATCGCCACTGCCTGTATCTGTGTGCCAGTTGAGGCGTATCTCTGTCGAAGCGTCTTCCCCGGGGTTAGCAATGACAGTATATGCATACGACTGAGCCGAAGCCGGATTCAGCCATACCAGAACGGTTATCGCAACAATAAGCAGGGTCAGTCTTTTCATCATCCCGTGGAGTGTTCGTAAGAGTATCTTCATTCCTCAAATATATACGCTATTTCTGTCTTCTGAAAAGGGTTTGATTTAAGCAGTGATTGTTGGATTAGTACCCCAATGCACAGTACGTTTCCTCACTCCACTGCGTTGCGTTCGGAAGGGCATTCGGTCATTGCATGGTTGCAGAAGCTGATATGACGGCTCCAAGCCGTCCTTCCGACCGCAGGGAGGAATACCCCGGTAAACCACATACCCCGTTCCATGCGGGGGCGTGAATCGTTATTCTGTGTCACCCCCGGCAAAGCCATCCACTGTCACCAGCTCTTCCCATTGCGGGTTCCTGCTGTTTATCAGTGCCTCCTTCTTCATACGATTCCATTTCTTCAACTGCTTTTCACGGGCTATAGCCTGGTAAAAGCGTGGATACACCTCAAAATCAATGCAACACTCAATATTGTATCGTGCTGTAAAAGAGCCTTTGTT
>QKCK01000077.1 GCA_003245695.1 Bacteroidota bacterium
ACTATTACCTGACCGCACCAGGAACCGGCTTTTGTATGCAGGTTTTATATTGTTACGGAGCATTTCTCTTTCATTGATGCCGGCTTTAAACCACACCTCCTTCAGTCTTCTGAACTTGTCAAATGCCCTCCTCAGATCATTGAAGTCGATAGGTTTAAGAAGGTACTCGATACTGTTCATCTTAAAGGCATTCAAAGCATAATCATTGTATGCTGTTATAAAAACCACCGGAAGCTCAATATTTGCCTGGTCAAAAAGTTCGAATGATGTTCCGTCGCTAAGCTGAATGTCAGCAAGCAATAAGTCAGGGCTCTCTTTTATACTCCCAAACCATTCAACAGCACTTTTCACTGACTCCAGCACACCTATCACCTCATAGGAGTTATCATAACGGTTTATCAGCCTTTTTATCTGTTCAGCCGTTCTCTTTTCATCTTCTATAATAAGAATCTTCATCTCTTTATCTTTATTATAGGAATGGAAACCCTGAAACAGACGTCATCCTCCTCAATTTTTACCCTTAAAGGGGTCTCGATTGCATACCTGCTTTTTATATTTGTCAGGCCCACACCTGTAGATTCACCGATGCTCTTTTTCCTGCTAAGGTTGTTTGTTACAATGATGAAGTCTGTATCTTCATATATTCTTATATCAAGAGGCTGCTCCCTTGTGAAACTGTTGTGTTTTACCGCATTCTCCACCAGCATCTGAAGTGAGTGTGACAGGAGATAATAATTCTGCTGTGTTGCTTCACTGAGGTTGATACCTACTGTAATGCTGTCAGGATATCGCATTCTGATAAGGAAAAGGTATGAGTCAAGGCATTCCAGCTCTTTGTAAACAGGCACAAGATCATCTGAGCTGTTATCAAGAACATACCTGTAGTGTTTTGAGAGATGTGAAATATATAAGGCAGAGAGCTCAGTGTCTTCATAAACCAGCGAGGAGAGTACGCTGAGACTGTTAAAGAAAAAGTGCGGGTCTATCTGGTTCTTAAGGGCCGAGTATTTTGCCATTATACTCTCCTTTTTCTGTTGTTCGGCTAAAAGCTCGAGCCCTTTCACATTCCTTATTGAAGTGATAAACAGATGCACTCCTAAAACCAGTAAAAACATAACTGTGAGACCCATGATCATCTCCGGGTTTACACCCATAGGGTCAAACAGGGGAGAAGGGTCAAAAAATTCAGGGTTTATAAGATGAATGTCATCCCACTTATTGTTAAATATATGGTAATCGCAAAACAGATATACCCAGTTAAAAAGGAACACGAAAATAATGTCAGTAAAAAGAAGCACTGACGACAGCAGTGCCAGTCGCCGGTACCTCCTTTCTCCAGTATCGGGTGAACGGAAAAACATGGTGCTTATCCTTGCACACAACTCCCAGAACAACAGCCAGTAAATGATAAAAAAGAGACTAAAGAAAAGGCTTCTGTTGCTGATTTCAAATACACTCACAAAAGTTTTGTCACCCTGTTTGAAAAGAAGGTGGAGGATAAATACCACTGTGAAGCGCAACAGAAAAGTATGTTTCACTCTTTTCATCATCTGTTAACGATAATCAGTTACTCAGGCTGCCATTTTCCCAGAACCAGTCAAGGGCTTCTTTAATAGCATCATCGATAGAGGTCTGTGGCAGGTTTAATTCATTTATAGCCTTATTTGCAGAAAAATAGTTGCCGCTGCAAAGTATGCGGGAATTTATATAATTCAGTTCTGATTTCAACCCAAAGAGTCTTAAAAAATTTCCTGTCAATCCCATAAATGTGAGTATGGAAGCAGGAATAGTGAACATCAAGTATCTTTCGCCTGTAATCTGCTTAAGCCTGGTATAGAAATCGCGGTAACTCAGGTTCTGGTTGCTGAGAAGGTATTTTTCACCATTCCTCCCTTTATCAATGGCATTACATACACCTGTTGCAACATCTCTCACATGAATGAAGTTTTTGCCTCCGGGAGGTATGAACACTATCTTTTTATTCAATGCCCTTATTATTATCCTGCCTGATCCCGGTTTCTGATCGTATGGTCCGATCATAAATGATGGGTTTATTATTACAGCATCAACAGCGCCTTTATTTACAAACTCCATCACCACATCTTCAGCCATCGCTTTGCTTACAGCGTATCCCGACCTGTTAAAAGGGTATGTTATATCCCTCTTTTCATTCCCGGGATCATTTTTTGTGCCATGTCCAATGGTGTTTGCAGTACTTATAAATATCAACCTGTTGACTTTGTTTTCGCTACAGGCATTCAGTACGTTAAGTGTCCCTCTGTAGTTGACAGGAAGGTAGGCATGATATGTTGAATGATTCTGTGAGGTGTCGGCAGCTGTGTGTACTACAACATCACATCCTGATGATGCCCTTTTAACATCCGCCTCATCAGTTACTTCACCTTTATACAGCTCTGCCGGCAGGTCTTCAAGGCCTCTTGTGTCGGCCGACTTTCTTATCATTGCTCTTACCTGGTATCCTCTGCCGGTAAGCTCCCTTATTATATTAGTTGCCAGGAACCCGTTTCCTCCTGTTACCAGTATCTTTTTAGCCTTACTGTTCATGATACTTTAATATTCAGGTTTGATGGTACTCCAGGTTCGTCATGCAATTCTCTTTTGATTACTGCTGATAACAGGCTCAGACGCAGCCATACAGGTAATATTTTCATCAATACCCAGTTTAACTTGTTTACCATACCGGGTATCATCAGTGAGTCGTTATTAAGCAGGCCGGTAACTGCTATCCGGGCTATTTTAGCTGTAGGGATAAGCCCCATCTGTCCGAAGAATCCCTGTTTTTCTATCCTTCTTGTAACATCGCTGTTGGTCTTCATCGGACCCGGATGTATTACGCTCACAAATACCGGGGTGCCTCTCAGCTCTTCGTAGAGTCCGCGCGAGAATGACCATATAAAAGCTTTTGAGGCCGGATAGACCGTTTTATATGCCACAGGAGTAAATGATGCCATGCTCGAAATATTCAGTATGTATGCTCTCTCATTTTTTTTCAGCTCCGGCAGCATCAGCCTCGTAAGCAGCGAAGTGGTACGGATATTTGTCTGGATAATACTGTCAATATATTCCGGGGAGGCATCGTCAAAAGCCCTGGTGCCACCTATGCCGGCGTTGTTGATCAGTATTGTCACCTTTCCCTGCTTGCCGGCCCATAAGGCAACATCATATACTGATTCGGGTCTGGTGAAGTCAGTCTCGAAGTATTTGCATATAATGCCATATTTGTCTGCAAGAGTGGTTGTAAAGGAATTCAGGTCCTCATCCGGTAGTGCGACCAACAGCAGGTTGAACCCCCGCGAGGCAAGCTCCCGTGCTATATCGGCGCCCAGTCCGCGGCTCGATCCGGTGACCAGGGCATATGGCATGTCTTCAGATGAAATGATGCTATTCAATTTGATAGGCTTTATTGTTTCGCACTAAAATAAAGAGTGAAAGAGGTAGTGACCAGTAATAAACTGTGAGTTGGCTTTATAGCCTCTTGAGTTGTAACATACCGATATCAGGTTGTCACCTCTGTGAGTCCATATCTCTCAATGTGTTGAATACTGGTTCGTGATACCGGTTTATTCCTGCGGCGTCACCTCCATTATCTGATAAATTGCATTCCCAGGCTATCCTAGTTTAAGGTGCCGGCGGTTAAAGAGAAATGCTCCTGTGACAAAATAAATCATGGTAAGAATCATAATAGCTGATATCTCTGGCACTATCGATTTCAGATCCATATCCATTATTAGTGTCTTGTTTAATGCTGATATGGCATGGGTTGGTGACATAATACTCTGTATATACAGCGGATACCCGGCTACGGATAATAGTGGTTCGCTCTTTAAAGGGAAGGCAGCCCCGGAAAAGAACATGAACAGCAGGAGGGGGAAGTTGCCAGCAACAAGTATCTCGTTTGCAGTTTTTGTCAGAGCCGCGATGATAAGGCTGAAGGCTATGATTGAAAGTGAAGTGAGTGCTGCCACAAGTGCCAGGGTAAAAAGTGAGCCTGAATAATTAAAACCCAGTACCAATGCTGTTGCCAGGGTTAAAAAGATAGAGACAAGACCCGTCATTAGCTGAACAACTGTTATACCGGATACAAACTCTATTGATTTAAGCCCTGAGAGTCTGAGTCTTATTATTGTCCTGTTCTCTACCTCTGTTACAAATGCAATGCTTGCTGTAAACATAAGCATTATAACAGATACAATAAGTAACCCTGGTACAATAAGGTCAAAATCATTTATTTCTGAAGACATACCCAGAGGTGTCTCTTTTATCACCAGGGTCTCCTGACTGTGAGTCGCTGATAATACATAACGGTTTATAACTTCGTTGGCCCATACTGCGCTTATCAGATAACCGGTGTTGGTGATGTCACCTTCGAATTCCACCTCCGGTGCTGCCACTTTGTTGCCTGTGCTTTTGCCTGTGACAGACTCAGAGAACTGCCTGTCTATTATAATAAGGGCGTCGGCTTTTCTCTGTTTTATTTTTTCCTCAGCATCCTCTCTTCCACTAACTGTCTCTATCCTGAATGGAATATTTTCTGATATTGATTCAGTATTCCTTGCAAGATCAATCAGCATCTGCCCATGGTTTATCATCCTGCCATCCAGTAATATGCCATTATCCTCATTCAATACCTCTATACGGTAGACAGGTTTTGAGGTCTCAAGAATAAGAAAGTAGACAAAAATAAAAAACGGTCCCATCGATAAAGTTAGAAGCAGAACCCAGTAACTGCGGATCTGTTCCTTCAGACTTTTAATAATTACATGATATGTTTTCATTGTCTCAGACTCCTTCCTGTAAGATTGATAAAAACATCCTCCAGGGTATTCTCCCTTAATCTGAGCCCTGTGATGGTTAGACCAGCCTTTCCGGCATAACTCTTTATCTCTGTTATATGGTCAATAATTGATGGATGCCTTATTATGATGCGTCCCTGCTCCTCTATGAAAATCATTGAAAGTATTGCAAGTGAGGCCTTGAATTCTCCGAGTGAGTTTTCATCATGACCGGCAAACTCCAACTCCAGGTTGTCACCTTCACCGACACTCTTCTTCAGGTTGTCAGGTGTTTCAATCAGCAACAGGTGTCCATTATCGATAATTGCTATCCGGTCTGAAAGACGATCTGCCTCATCCATATTATGGGTTGTGATTATGATTGTTTTATCTCTTCCTGATTTTTTAATGAATTCTCTCACAAGCAGCCGGCTCTGGGGATCAAGACCTGCTTCAGGTTCATCAAGAACAAGTATGTCGGGGTCATGTATCAGTGCCAGACATATGTTTAACCGGCGTTTCATTCCTCCTGAGAGCTTTGAGGCCCGGACATTTGTTTTATCTTTTAAACCAAGCGATTCCAGCAGATAAGTTGAGCGGTCCTTTATGAGTTGTGATGGCATGTTGTACATCCTTCCTGTAAAGTCAAGCTGCTCATAACAGGTAAGCCTTGGATAGAAGATGTTCTCCTGTGGACAGAAGCCTATGTGTTTTCTGCCATCTGTATCGTGGAAGTTACAGAAGGTTATTCTTCCTTCTGTGGGAGGCATTAAGCCACAAATCATATTGATAGTAGTGGTTTTACCTGCCCCATTAGGCCCAAGTAAACCAAATATCTCATTCTTCCGTATGTCAAATGAAATATTATCAACAGCAACAAATCCATTATACCTCTTTGTCAACCCCTCTATGGCTATTGCAATATCACTCGAACAACCGCTCTTGTCGATTCCCTGTTTCATATAGTCTGTGTAAGAATGTCATTTATAAAGGATGATTGTATTTCTGCTATTACCTTCTCTGTATTGAGAGTAGGGTCAATCAGCATATATGCCAGGTAACCGTCAAGAGATGATATTAATGCCACGGCGTGAGATCGTGCATCTCTCTCCCTGAATATGCCTTTCTGTTCTCCTTTTCTGAAAAAAGCTTCAAATGTATCAAAAAGAGTGCTGGTAAATGCCTGGTAATAACTCATTATCTGTTTATTATTAAATGATATGTTCATGGTAAAGAAATAGAGTGACAATTCTCTCTTATTCTCTTTCCAGTAACTTATGTAATCATTTATGAACTGTCTGAGTCCATCAGCAATGTTATCACTGTTATCTGTCTTCTCGATAAAGGCATTTACAGGCTCCATGAACTTAATGTTTGCAGCAAAGAGAATCTCAGCTTTACTGCTGAAATGATGATAGAGTCCTCCCTTGCTAAGATTTGCCCTGCGGGCAATGCTTTCCATAGATGTGTTATCATAACCTTTCAGAATGAACTCATCGAGTGCTGCCTCAATAATCTGAGCTATTCTTATCTCTTTTTTTTTCTTCATAATAAAAACCGACCGTCGGAATGTAAAGATAGCTAAATTTCTTAATGCTGATACTTTCAGAAAGAATTGTTCAGGCGATTTTTGACCGGAAGTAATTATATGTTTAGCCGGATAATGGTGCTATTATTTTGTAAATTGCAATTTCTAATGAGTCGTGAAATATAAGGTGACAGGGGGTTTCATAATGATGGTATGATTATTGATTTAAGAAGATATAACTAAAAACAGACCTTATGAAAATAGAAAGAAAAAAATCAGAGCGTTTGATCTTCAGGATAATATTACTGATGGTTCTTCCGTTGGTATTTGTTCAGTGTGAAGGTCCGATGGGCCCGAGGGGTTATGACGGGGAAGATGGCGTTGACGGCATCAATAATGTTCATGCTGTTATCTATGATGTTGCTACAAATGCATGGGAAGGTGATGTTGATGGATATTTTACCTACC
>QKCK01000253.1 GCA_003245695.1 Bacteroidota bacterium
ATCTTCCGGTATATATTGCTGTGTCAGATACGGGAGACACACTGCGCGTTTTTCCTCTCGAAGGCAAGGGTCTGTGGGGCGCGATATGGGGATATGTGTCATTCAAGAAAGACCTTAACACCATTGCCGGTGTAACTTTTGATCATAAAGGAGAGACACCGGGCCTTGGAGCAGAAATAAACACAACAGCATTTGAAAAGCAGTTTATCAATAAGACCATTTTTGATAATGACAGGTTTGTTTCTGTCAGGGTTGTGAAAGGAGGGGCAGATAAAAATGATCCACATGGTGTTGACGCCATCTCGGGTGGAACAATAACAAGCAGGGGCCTTGAGAGTATGGTCCATGACTGCCTTATTAAATATGATAAGTATATTAAGGAAAACAGGAGATAGTTATGTCAAACATTGAAAAAGAGCCGCTTTTCTCGGCCAGAAATATTAAACTGTTGACCACCCCACTAGGTGATTCAAATCCTATAACCGTACAGGTACTTGGTATCTGTTCGGCCCTGGCAGTTACAGTTTACATGAAACCTGCATTGGTGATGGCTTTATCTGTAATGGCAGTACTTGCTGTTTCAAATGTAGTTATCTCTGCTATGCGCAAATTAATACCCGGAAGGATACGCATAATAGTACAGCTGGTTGTGGTGGCAACCATGGTTATCCTTGTCGACCAGTTTCTGAAGGCATTTTCCTATGAGGTAAGCAAACAGCTGTCGGTGTTTGTTGGGTTGATAATAACCAACTGCATACTGATGGGACGCCTTGAGGCATTTGCTATGGGTAACAAACCATGGCCTGCCTTCCTTGACGGGATTGGCAATGCCGCCGGATATGGACTCATTCTGGTGATTGTCTCCTTTTTCAGGGAGTTGTTGGGCAATGGCTCAGTATTAGGGTTTCCAATTATTGAAAAGATTGGGCTTTATAAGCTGGGATATGAAGATAATGGAATGATGCTTTTACCACCAATGGCGCTCATAACTGTGGGAGTGATTATCTGGGTACACAGAAGCAGAAATAAAGACCTTATAGAATCAAAGTAATACTGTGAATATGGAACATCTGCTAAATATATTTATAAAGTCGATTTTTGTCGACAATATGATTTTTGCCTTTTTCCTTGGTATGTGTTCTTACCTGGCTGTATCGAAGACAGTCAAGACTGCATTGGGCCTGGGGGTGGCAGTTACCTTTGTCCTTCTCATTACAATACCGGTAAACTTTCTCCTTGAACATTATATTCTTAAAGAGGGAGCTCTAAGCTGGCTTGGTGAAGGCTTCGCTGATGTGGACCTCAGTTATCTCTCTTTTATCATGTTCATAGCGGTTATTGCATCAATAGTTCAACTTGTTGAGATGATAATTGAGAAGTTCAGTCCTCAGCTATACAATTCTCTTGGGATATTCCTGCCACTGATAGCTGTAAACTGTGCTATTCTTGGAGGGGCACTCTTCATGCAGGAGCGTGAGTATTCAAACATTGCAGAAGCAACTGTATTTGGCTTCGGATCAGGTATAGGGTGGATGCTGGCAATAGTGGCAATGGCAGCTATCAGAGAAAAGCTACGCTATTCTAATGTGCCTGCTCCACTGCGTGGTCTTGGTATTACCTTCATCCTGACAGGCCTTATGGGTATAGCATTTATGAGTTTCCTTGGTATTAAACTTTAGTATAACGAAAACACAGATATGATTGCAGGTATTACAATTGCAGGGACAGTTCTGGTAAGTGTCATTGTCTTTCTTTCAGTAATGATACTGCTTGTGAGCGTACTTCTGTATGCAAGGCAGAAACTGTTGCCGCAGGGCGAAGTAATGGTAAAGATCAACGAGAGAGAGTTGGAGGTATCTCCGGGTGCCAGCCTATTGTCAACACTATCAGACAAGGATATATTTCTTCCTTCTGCTTGTGGTGGAGGAGGTACTTGTGGTATGTGCCGTTGCCAGGTTATTGATGGTGGTGGCGCTATTCTTCCAACGGAAACAGGATTTTTTACCCGCAGGGAACAACATGATAACTGGCGTCTCGGATGTCAGGTAAAGGTAAGAGAGGACCTGACAGTAAAAGTACCGGAATCAGTTCTAGGTATAAAAAAGTGGGAGTGTACCGTTGTCTCAAACAGAAACGTGGCAACATTTATTAAAGAATTCGTTGTAAAACTCCCGGATGGAGAAAGTTTGAACTTCAGATCAGGAGAGTATATACAGATAGATATTCCGAAATATGAAATTGACTTCAGTAAGGATATTGACGTTGAGGATGAATATCGCCCTGACTGGGACAAGTATAATCTCTGGTCACTTAAAGGAAAGAATGGTGAACCAACCTACCGTGCCTATTCAATGGCCAACTTCCCGGCTGAAGGGAATATCATTATGCTAAATGTACGTATTGCATCTCCTCCTTTTGATGGACAGAAAAAGCAATTTATGAATGTCCCACCCGGAATTAGCTCATCGTATATCTTTTCACGCAAAGCGGGAGACAAGGTTACTATTTCAGGCCCTTACGGAGAATTTCATATCAAGGATACTGCAAATGAGATGGTGTATATAGGAGGCGGTGCAGGCATGGCTCCTTTGAGATCTCATATCTTCCATCTTCTGAAAACACTTGAAACAAACAGAAGGGTTACATACTGGTATGGCGCAAGATCAAAACGCGAAGTATTCTATGAGGATGAGTTCAGAGAGCTTGAAGAAAAGTTCCCCAACTTTACTTTTAACATCGCCCTTTCTGAACCGGCAGCCGAAGATAACTGGACTGGTTATACAGGTTTTATCCATAAGGTGCTTCTCGATAATTATCTTGGTAAACTTGATGAGCCCGAAGGCATTGAATACTATCTCTGCGGGCCTCCGATGATGAATGATGCAGTACTTAATATGCTCGATAATCTGGGTGTGCCAAAAGAAAATATTGCGTTTGATGACTTTGGCGGATAAGTCATTAAAATGATCTGGTAAAAGATATCTTATAAAAGTGATCTGGCAGCATTGATGTCAGATCACTTTTTTTTGATAATACAGTATAAATCCATTCCTGGTAAAACAGTCGCGTATTTGAAATGAAAAAAGGCTGCCGGTTATCAGCAGCCTTTCTGAAAGAGGGTAATTGGGGATTAAAACTGTCTTCTGCCGTTCAGCAGTCGTTCATGGGGTGAAGGTATATCTTACCCTGTTCACTGCAAATTTTTTTTGGTTAACAATGCTTTTTATTTTACGAAACAGCTTTTTTTGATGGGAAAACTCTTTGTGTTATTTTTGATGAGTGAATATTTGAATTGAATACCGGGGTGATTTGTCATTTTTCGGTTTTATCTTTTAAGATACTATTATGGGAAGATACTTAATATTACTGATTACTGCGTTTGTATTAACATCGTGCGCTGGAAACAAGGGAAAGAATTTTTACATTATTGATGGGTTTACCCAGGGTACCACCTATCATGTCGTATATAAGGAATCAGGAGACAAAAGTATTGATGAAGTCAGAAAGGAGATTGAGCTGCTTTTTCTTAAGATTGATAATTCCCTTTCAATATATAATGACACATCAGTCATTTCACTGATAAATCAGAATTTAAGTAACGAGACAGATACCATGTTCAGGGAGCTCTTTTTAAAGTCAAAAGAGGTATGGGAGAAGAGCAGGGGAGCATTTGATATTACTATAGGCCCCCTGGTAAAGGCCTGGGGGTTTGGACCTGACGCTACTGCCCGGTTCAAGGCCGAAAAACTTGATTCATTGATGTCACTGGTGGGGATGAGTAAGGTATATCTTGATGGCACAAAACTTATAAAGGAAAAACCCTCAATGTATATCGATATGAATGCTATTGCTCAGGGCTACACCGTTGATATGGTGATAGGCTATCTTAGGTCTGTAGGAATAGATGACTGTCTGGTTGAGGTTGGTGGAGAGGTTCGTTCTTCTGGCAACAAGAGCGGGAAGGGTTGGAAGGTGGGTGTTGACAGACCTGCTGACGGTAACTTTATTCCCGGCGTTGATATGGAAGCAATAGTAACACTAAATAATAAGTCACTGGCAACATCAGGAAACTATAGAAAGTTTTACGTTGAAGATGGCATTAAATACTCACATACTATAAACCCCTGTACAGGGTATCCTGTACGTCATACCTTATTGAGTGCAACAATTATAGCCGATGATTGCACTACTGCCGATGCATTTGCCACTGCATGTATGGTTGTCGGCAAAGATTCTGCTATAGCCCTTATAGAAGGGTATGATTTTATAGATGGTTATCTTATATGGTCAGATAAGGATGGCAAAATGATAACCTGGGTTTCTGATAAAGCAAAAGCTTTAATAGAGGAGAGAAAATGATCAGTCAGTTACCTCGCCTGAGCAACTGTTGTATCTGCCGCATGCAGAACAACCTGTATCAGTGTTCTTGGCACAGGTAATGCCCCGCTCCTTCATGGCTTTATTGTGACCTACATGTGTATCCGGGAATCTTCCGTTAGGTAATAACAGCATTCTGATGCCAAGCCCTGCCAGTGATATCCCTACAAGCACCAGTGTGAGAACAAACAATTGTAAAAACATTTTCTTCTATTTTAAACACACAAATGTAGTGAAGTTTTGCGTTAATATTACCTTTTATTTTATCCTGAAAACATCTGCTTTTATCAGCGTCTGCTTGCCAGGTACAAAAGAGATAATTTAAATAAGAAACAACTTTTTCATTAATCATGTTCAAAAGAAAGAGTATTATTTTCACAGATAGCAGAGAAGATAAATCAGGAGTGATGAAGAGGATTATGCATAATGATTTATAAAAATCCAAAAAAAATCCAAAAAATAACTTGATTTTTAGATGTTAATAACTTAAATTGGATTTAAATAATCAGGAATGACCACATATCCTGACATATTCAGTATAAGGCCTGAGGACAAGGTTCCAGGCAAAGGTAAGGTTCTGATATCTGAACCTTTTCTCTCAGATCGTTTTTTTAACCGTACGATAGTATTTCTTACCGAGCATGGTCCGGAAGGCTCTGTGGGTTTTATTCTTAATCGTGTCCTTGAGCTTATGGTCAGCAATGCAGTTGAGGGTCTCGAGAGCTGGGAGGAGAATCTTTCGGTAGGAGGTCCGGTAGCTTCAGATACATTGCATTATCTGCATACTCTTGGAGATATTGTTCCGGGTAGTATGCCTGTGGTGCCGGGCATATGGTGGGGTGGTGACCTTGATATAATAAGGGAACTGATAGGTGCCGGACGTGTACGCAGAGATCAGCTCCGCTTTTTTCTCGGATATGCCGGTTGGTCGAAAGGACAGCTTCGTCGTGAGCTGAATGAAAATTCGTGGGTAATAGCCACTGTGCCAAATGATGTGGTGATGAAGAGCAGGGGTGATGTATGGAAGGATGTCCTCCGGTCTTTGAACAGTAAATATAAAATCTGGGCTGAGTTCCCCGAGTCACCTGAAATGAACTGATCAGTGCATCAGCTTAAAGACCAGCTCTTTAAGAAGTTCCCCGGTTTCACTGCCGGAATCCCCAAAACCTTTTGCTTTCATATCATATGACCTTATCAGGCTGATTGCGCCCATAGCCCTTAACGGAGAGTAAACAGAGGCAGCAGCCTTGTAGTCTTTTACATAACCAGGGTAGGTCTTTAAAGCTGCTATTACATTTGAATCAGACTTATCCTTTAGACTGTGATAGATTAATACCCTGGAGAAGTTTGAAAACAGAGATGGGAAAATAATAGGGATTATCTCTTTTTTCGAATGACCTGAAAAGAACTCAACAACCCGTGCGGCTTTAAGCGGATTACGGTAAACAAGTGCTTTCCATAACTCATTAGGTGTATACTCTTTACTTATACCTATACTGCTCTCAATAAGCTTTGTATCTATCTTTGGATTCGCTTTGGGAAGCGATATTATCAGTTTCTCAAGCTCATTGGCTATCTTACCCAGGTCATTACCGAGAAACTCTGACAGCAGTCTTGAAGAATCAGGTCCGGCCATAATACCTCTGTCTGTAAGGTATCTGTCAATCCATCCCGGGATCTGATACTCCGGTATTTTATCTGACTCGATGTAATATCCTTTTTTGGAAAGAGATTTATACAATGCTTTCCGCTTGTCGAGATCTTCATACTTAAAGGCAATTACCAGTATTGTTGATTGCAGAGGTGCATCAACATAGACCAGAAGATCTTCAATCTTTTTCAGTTTCTGTGCTTCTCTGACAATGACAACCTGATTATTTGACATCATTGGGAAGCGACGGCATGTCTCAATTATTTGTGTAACAGTTGTGTCAAGCCCATATAACACAGTCTGATTAAATGACTTTTCATTTTCATCAAGTACATTCTCCTCAATGAAGTCAGTTATAAGGTCAATATAATAGGGCTCTTTGCCTGCAAGAAAATAGACAGGCTTAAAGATCTTATTCTTTATCTCCCTGATTATCTCCTTATGATCTGTCATCAGAAGCGAAGATGTTTTACAGAGATACCGTTTTCTTTTATCTCTCTCAAAGCGTCAAGACCTATTCTGAGATGTGTTTCAACATATTTGCTTGTAACCTCCTTGTCGCTGGCTTCTGTTTTAATACCCGTTGAAATCATGGGTTGATCAGATACCAGTAGCAGTGCCCCTGTTGGTATCTCATTGACAAAACCGACTGTAAAAATTGTTGCTGTTTCCATGTCAATAGCCATCGCCCTGGTCTTTACAAGATATTTTTTAAACCTGTCATCGTATTCCCAGACACGTCTGTTTGTTGTATAAACTGTACCTGTCCAGTACTCAAGGTTTTGTCTTACAATAGATGCAGAGACTGCGCTCTGTAATTTAAATGCTGGAAGGGCAGGGATCTCAGGTGGCAGATAATCATTTGATGTACCATCACTACGTATAGCCGCAATAGGCAGAATGAGATCACCGAGCCTGTTCTTTGCCTTCAGACCTCCACATTTACCAAGAAACAGAACTGCCTTGGGTTGAATGGAGCTGAGCAAATCCATTATTGTGGCTGCGTTTGGGCTACCCATGCCAAAGTTTATTATTGTTATCCCATCACTGGTTGCACTTGGCATGTTTTTCTCCCTTCCTTCAACCTCTACGTTGTGCCACATTGCAAATAGCTCAACATAGAGGGTGAAATTTGTCAAAAGTATGAATTCTCCAAAGGAACTGAGGTCTTTCCCAGTGTAACGGGGTAACCAGTTATTGACAATTTCTTCTTTTGTCCTCATATTCTTATATTAGAATCTGTAATTTTGGGGTTATGATTGGAGTCCAAAAATACAAATTAACTTGAAACGGCACTATAGTATTGACGCCAAACTCATAATTATCTTAATATAGACCTGTATTGGTGTTTTGTCAAATGTATAAATAATGAAGTCACTAAAGTTGCCAGTATACTCATTCAAGATAAAGGACTCGGATGGAGGGAAGCAGATATTTGATGCTCTGAGAGGGAAGTTTGTGGCACTGACACCTGAAGAATGGGTGCGGCAGAATTTCCTGAGTTATATGATAAATGAACTGGGGTATCCCAGGGGCCTTACCAAAGTGGAGGCCTCTTTCAGGTTGAACACAATGCTGAGAAGGGCCGATATACTGGTTTATTCAAATTCTGGCTCCCCGGTTCTTATTGTTGAATGCAAAGCGCCAGAAGTGAAAATCAGCCAGGATGTCTTTGATCAGATAATAAATTATAACTTTAATTATGGTGTAAAGTACCTTATAGTTACCAACGGCATACAGCATTTTGCTGCAGAGATAGACAGAGAAAACAACAAAATCAGGTTTCTTGACAGGATCCCATTGTATAAAGAAGTAACCAGATAATATATATGATAGAAGTAACTTGTGCAATAATACGTAATGATGAAGGTAAGGTTCTGGTGGTGCGTCGTGGCCCGGGCATGGGTAACGCCGGCAAATGGGAGTTTCCTGGGGGCAAGGTAAAGTCTGGCGAGTCTCAGGAAGATTGCATCATCAGAGAGATACATGAAGAGTTGGGGATTGATATTATTCTCTCTGGCGTGCTTGAACCTGTAGAGCATGATTACGGAGATAAATTTATAAAACTCTATCCATTCATATGCGATACACTCGCAACAAGGCTTTTTTTGACAGAGCATGATGATCACAGGTGGCTGGTACCTGAGGAACTTCTGGATGTGAATCTCTCGGCAGCGGATGTGCCTGTAGCCCGGTATTATGCTTCGCGCTTCTCTCCTGTGGCAACATATGTAGATACAGGTATCAGAGATGAGTCATTTGCTCAGGCTTCTGATGAGGAGTTAACAAATGCCTTACTCCGGATAACCACAACACATGAGATAAATATGATTGCAGAGCAGGCAGCGGTTGATCCGTTACTTGTATCACAACTTGTGAATATATCACTCAGCGGTGATAAGAAAAGCGGTTTCAGGGCTTCATGGCCCTTATCAAAGGTGGTTGATATAAACGCTGAAATAACATTGCCATTTGTTTGCAGAATGATTGATTCGCTCCCTGGAATATCCAACGAGAGTGTTCAGAGAGCATTCATGAGAGTGATTATGAAGAACGATATGAGTGCAATACCCGCATCTCATCATGGGAAGCTGGTTGATTACTGTTTCGTTCAGCTGAGATCAGCCTCAAGCACTATTGCCGCCAGGGCTTATGCAATGGAGATATTAGGCAAGATGTGTGGACTCTATCCTGAGATGACTGAAGAAGTATTGGCAACCATAAACATTAACCTCTATGAAGCGTCAGCCGGAATAAAGGCTCAGGCAAAAAAAGTCTTTTCACGTCTGATGAAGCAGCAGAAACAGCAATAGGCTATAATGTATTATCAAAAATCCATTTTGAGATTAATGTCAAAGCTTCCGGAGCAAAGGTCTCCTCAATAGAGGTATACTCGGTAGTCATGCCTGTGGAGCAATGCTGAAATAAATGATTAAGCCCGGGCATGCTCTTTATTGTCACATCCTTATTTCCGCCCTTCTTAAGAGCATCTTTTATTGCTTTAAGATTATCAGAATAATACACCTGAATGTCTTTCTCCCCATTGATAGCAAGAACCGGGCATGAAACCTTTTTCCAGAATTCAGCAGGATCGGTCAAAAGAAAATACCTGAACCAGGGGTTATTGTATGCCACTATCAACCTGGCAAAGCTACTGATCTCCTCTTTGCGTCTCTCAGCATCAACACCCTTTGTGTCAAGATATTCCGTATACCAGTGCATTGCCTCTGAAACAAGTCTCTTCTGATCTGATTCAGAGGCTATCATGGCAAAGAGATGTTTCTTTAAATAAATATCACTATTTATTACAGAGGTATCGGCACCGCTCATTTTGTAAATGTCGGTTGACTGACGAATGATTATCTCTGATCCTTTAATGCCAGGGCCTGCAAGTGATATTAAAAAGGCAATATCCTTATTGTCAGATGCAGCTATAGCTGCAATAAGTGATCCTTCGCTGTGTCCTGCAAGGCCTGTTCTGCTGTGGTCTATCTCACTTCTGCCTTTCAGATATTCAACGGCTGAGAGTGCATCTGTGGCAAGTGTTGCTGTTGTTGCAAAGCTTTTATTTCCCTCTGACTCACCTGTTCCCCTGTCATCATACCTAAGTACAGCTATGCCATTTCTGGTCAGATAATCAGCTATTACAAGAAAGGGTTTATGCCTGTAAATGGTCTCATCACGATCTTCATACCCTGATCCGGTAATAAGTACTACAGCAGGGAATGGTCCCTCTCCCTGTGGTATGGTAAGTGTTCCGGCAAGGAGAAATTCCTCTTTGTAATTACTGAACTTCACATCTTCTGATTTGTAGGGATATGGAGGTTTAGGCTCCTGTGGCCTGTTGTATGTAACAGGTGCCTTCATTCTCATAAGATCAACTTTATACTCTTTTCCTGCCTGAATCCATTGCCCCGTTATAAGGGTATCATTTTCCGGAATGCCATTGTATTTTGCACCGAAGGCGGGTCCCTCAATAAGAAAAATGGTGTCATTTATTAAGACCTTACCCATTTTCAAGCCTTCAACTGACTGATCCGGGCTGTCAAGTGTAGCCTGTAGAGCGCCTGACGCAGATAGACTTATGTTAAAGATAAGCCTGATATCCATCCCCGATTCTTTAAGGTGACCCATCCAGGAGCCTGTGAATTTTCCATCCTGGGCATGAGCGTTACCTGCAAGCAGTATGAATAACATTGTGATAACTAGTGACTTTGATTTCATAAACATCCTTTTTGCCTGATAATCATTGGGTATCATTTTCCAAATGTAGCCATTTCTCGCTATATTAGCGTCCAAATTTGATATATGAAACTAGTAGATACAAAAGGTCTCCGGTGCCCGGCACCGTTGATAAAAACACGTCAGGCACTTAATGAGGCATCTGCAGGGGAGTCACTTCAGATTATTATTGACAACCAGACATCGTTGAATAATATCAGGAGGTTTCTTTCAGACAACCAGATCGCATTTAGTGTAGATGAGAGAAATAGTGAATGGATACTCACAGTTGACAGGGGAGAGACATCAACCGTTGCAGATAATGCTGAGAGTTATTGCAGTACAGCATCAGCGGCAGCACCGAAAAAGACGGTGATAGCGATTACTTCAGATTTAATGGGTTCAGGTGATGAGCAATTAGGGCAGAAACTGATAGTCTCTTTTTTTAAGGTACTTCCGATGGTACAGCCGTTGCCGTCAGCAATTGTGATCTATAATGCCGGAGTGAAGCTTGCAGTAAAAGGATCAGTTGTTGAAGAGTATCTCAAAGAACTTGAGAATATGGGAATGGATATAGTATTATGTACTACCTGTCTAGATTATTTTGGTTTGAGTAATGACCTGGCTGCTGGTCGTGTAGGTGATATGTATCAGATACTTAATATAATGAACGAGGCAGATAATATAATTAAACCTTAATATCGCTGATGATTTTCGACCTACTTACCACTGTTGAGGCTGGTGGTTGCTCAGCCAAGATACCACCAAGGTTACTTGAGGAGATCCTCTCCGATATGCCATTACCTGTTGATCCGGCAATACTGGTCGACACCAGCACTCATGATGATGCAGGTGTTTACAAGCTGAATGATGATATTGCGCTGGTTCTGACAACAGATTTTTTCCCTCCTGTTTGCAGTGATCCATATGAGTTTGGGCTGATAGCTGCGGCGAATTCAATAAGTGATGTTTACGCTATGGGAGGCAATCCTGTTCTGGCATTGAACATAATAATGTTTCCGGCTGACAGGATACCTCTGGAGGTTTATAGCGAAATTCTGCGCGGAGGTTATGATAAGGCAAAGGAAGCTGGGATAAGCATTATTGGTGGTCACAGTATTGATGATTATCCCCCGAAATATGGTATGGCAGTCACAGGCATTGTTCATCCTGACCGGGTGATAACAAACAGTGGAGCCAGGGAAGGTGATCTTCTCATCTTAACAAAACCACTTGGCTGCGGTGTTATTCTGGCAGCTTCAAGGATGGGTATGGCATCAGACGAGGAGCTGAATGAGGCAAAGCGATATATGAAAATGCTTAATAACGAGGGATCGCGGCTGATGCAAAAATACAATATAAGGGGTGCTACTGATGTTACTGGCTTTGGTCTTGCAGGCCATGCCCTTAAGATGGCTGTTGCCTCCGGAGTGACCATTGAGCTGAAGATGAAGAATGTTCCATTGATGAGTGGCACTTATGAGTATATTAACCAGGGCTGTATTCCGGGAGCTGCCTTCCGTAACCTTGATTATGTGGAGCAAGATAGCGTTTTCAGTAATGGTGTTGACTATAACCTTCGCATGGCAGCATGTGATGCCCAGACCTCCGGAGGACTACTTATCTCGGTTCGGTCGGCTGATGCAAAAGCTATCCTGGATGAACTGAAAGAATTCCATCCGGAGTCAACGGTGATTGGTTCGGTACATAAGAAAGGAGAGTCAAGCCTGGTTATAGGTAACTGACTTTTCGCCTGTGTCCTTCATGGTCAGCCGTTCTGAGTGCTGCCACCACCGCTACAGGGGTTATCTCTCCTGCCTCATTGTGGATGGTCTCTCCCTCAGCGCAGGCAGCTATACCCACCTTCATAAGAGCATCTTCGGTGACATCTCTTAATCCTATCTCTTCGAATGTGACAGGAAGCCCTATCTCAATACAGAAGTTGTATACCTCATCAATTATGGCAGCAGGCCTGTCAGTAAGGAAAAGAGTGGCAAGCACTCCAAAGGCAACCTTTTCACCATGGAAGTAGTTATGAGTCTCCTTAAGTACGGTGAGTCCGTTATGAATAGAGTGGCATGCTGCCAGGCCTCCACTCTCAAACCCCAGTCCACTAAGCAGGGTGTTGGCCTCAACAATATGGTCAAGAGCCGGAGTAACTACATGGGCCTCACACGAAGAGAGGGCTGATAATCCATATTCCATCAGTGTATCATAACATAACCTTGCCAGTGCAACCGCAGTCATTGATCCGGCATCACCTGTCATATTCCCTGATACGGTACGGTGACATGAATCGGCCTCAAACCATGTCGAGAGTGCATCACCCATGCCACTTCGGAGAAACCGTGAAGGTGCTTCTGCAATTAACTCTGTATCAACTAATACAAGATCGGGATTGCGTGTCAGAAAGAGATATCTTTTAAACTCTCCCTCGTGAGTGTATATCACTGATAGTGCACTGCAGGGGGCATCAGTAGAAGCCAGGGTAGGAACAAGCACAACCGGCATACTGAGCTCATATGCCACTGCTTTCATTGTGTCAAGTGTCTTACCTCCACCTATACCAGTGACAAATTCACACCCACTCCTTTTTGCATCATGTGATAACCTTGTTATCTCCTCATCACTACATTCACCCTCAAACCTCTCAAAAGTAACCTCAACCCTTGATTCAATCTCCTTTCGGAATCGGGGCAACAGTCTGTCATAGACAAATGGATCGCAGACAACATATCCATTATTTCCAAATCTGCTCATCTCTGCCCCGAGACGCCTGGTAGCCTTTGCTCCCTGTACATATCTTCCAGGAAAAATTGTGCTTGTTATCATAACTCTTGCTTTATTACAGATTATAGATTTTATTATCAGCTGATCAGAGTCATACTCTTGTCAAAAAAGCTATCTGACAATAAAGTTACACCCGATATTGCAAAAAGTCCATAGTGTAACTTCATTTAGTTGATAATAAAAAATTTAGTAAAATTGACACTATAGTCATATGAATGACGTAAATTAGCATAAAGTCAATGTTTTTTAGATGTAAATGGCATTGACATAGCATAATTAACCTAAAGAGGATTCCGAAAAGCTTAAAGAGTAGGATTTTATTTAAATCTTAGTATCATGAAGATGATTAAAGAAATTCTGATTTGTTTGTTTGTCCTTGGACTTGCCTTCTCAGGCTGCAAGAAGGATAAAGATGATTCACCAAACTACCTGCAGGTAGGTGATACAATAGTCTACCTTTCTGATGGTAATATAAAGTACTATGGTGCATATTCAGCGACATCATATAACTTTGACCTTGATTTTGTTTCAAAGGAGATAGTTCTGAGTACCGATGGTAGTGGTGATCCTGACTATACAGGTGTTGGTACCAGGGTTTATTTTGAGACTTACACCTCAAGTTCAACTGCTCTTCTCAGCGGAAACTATACATTTCTTGATGATGATTCATATGCAGCAGGGACATGGGACTACTCTTACTATATGTTTGATTATAACGGTGGATATAACGAGGTATATATTGAAGAGGGTACAATAACTGTTTCAAATAAGAATGACTCCTTTGTGATTGATTTCTCAGGCAAAGATACCGAGGGTGAAATTGTGAAACTACATTATAGCGGGTCGCTTCATTATTATGACCGGTCAGATATAACAAAGTAAAATTTTACTTAAAGAGCCCCGGGAAAACACCGGGGCTCTTTTTTAATTAAAAAAAAATCTATTGCCTCTCTCCGGCATGGTTGCATATGCTTATCTGACTGAGTTTATAATTAAGGAAACGACAAATATGGACCAAAGAAGCTATTTGGCATAACCTTTGCGGCATTTAATGAGATTTTCTTGTTATTTTTGCCTAACAACTAACTATTATAATTATGAAGTACAGTAATTTTTACGTAAAGAAGACATTTGCCGTAATGGCAGCAGTTTTGTTCCTTTTGTCTTTCACAGGTTGCAAGGATGATAGTCCCGAGATTATCGATGATATTACTGTTGATGAGGATAACTATACTGTTATTTATACCAATAATTCATCATATTGCGGATATACCATTCGTATCGATACCGATGATCTTACTTCATTTCTGAACAATTATATCGAGACAGAGACAGTTAAGGTTTCAGGTTCTTCATCTGCTTACTATGGGTTATATTTCAATGGTTCACTCGACGCATCAGATTATCTTAGTAACTTCATTGCGGTTTATGTGAATACTGAAGGATCATATATGGTTGTTAAATGCATCGACGGTACTTATTATGGTCTTAACGTTTCCGGAACGTGGAGCACAACGCGTACTGAGTTTGCGAGTTCAGAATTGCTCCAGGGATATAATCAGTCAAACGTGATTAAGGTTGTTGTTACAGCAGCCGGTGAATATGATCTTTATCTTAATGATGCCTATGTAAAGTCATTTACTGAGACAGGAATAACAACTGGTCTGAAGAAAGGTTTCATGTTTGGTGTTGACAGCCAGGACAAAGAAGGTTTTCCTGATAATTTCCTGAAGATAAAATTCAAGGAGCTGGCTGCTGAATAAATAAAATTATAGCTGTCACAGGCAGCTGTTAAAACCGATGACAGATCCTATTGAATCAGTTCGCAGGGCATTAACAGATAATGCTGACGAAAAGGTGCGAGAGAGTGGCATGCGCTTCTTTCGTGAGGCTGTTGATATGTATGGCGTCAGAAGCGGGGTGGTGGTTAGTATCGGGAAGGAGGTTTTCAAAACGAGTTGCCTTGGTTACAGTAAGGAAGAGGTATTCTCATTATGTGAAACGCTATGGCAGTCAGGGAAAATGGAAGAGTCATTTATTGCCTGCAACTGGTCATATGCCGTGAGAAAGAGCTATACCAGCGATGATATGAGAGTCTTTGAAGCGTGGGTGAGTAAGTATGTTACAAACTGGGCTTCTTGTGATACGCTCTGTAATCATACTGTAGGCACATTGATTGACTGTTATCCTGACCTCCTTACAGATCTGAAGCGCTGGGCACACTCTCCGGACAGGTGGATGAAAAGAGCAGCTGCAGTGTCACTGATAATACCTGCCAGACAAGGGAGATATCTGAATGATATCTTTGATATTGCAGATATATTGCTCACTGACAGTGACGATATGGTACAGAAAGGTTACGGGTGGATGCTCAAGGCAGCAAGCCAGGCTCATCAGCAGGAGGTTTTTGATTATGTTTTCAGTAACAAGATGGTAATGCCTCGTACGGCTTTAAGGTATGCAATTGAGAAGATGCCAGATGATATGAGAAAACAGGCAATGGCAAAATAGTCTCAGGATACTGAAAGCCAGTAAGTGTTCTTTTCTTCATCAGGGTTATAGCGATGGTGTTGTTTATTTTGGGAGTGAGAAGATGAATTCTGTACCGCCTCCTTCCTTTGATCTGACAGAGATATCTCCCTTATGAAGCATAATGGCATTTTTAACAATAGCCAGACCTAATCCTGTCCCTCCGCTTTTGCGTGAACGACCATCATCAATCCTGTAGAAACGCTCAAATATTCTGGGCTGATGCATTTCTGAAATGCCTATGCCATTATCTGAGAATGAGAAATGATGAAATCCCTCCCTGCATCCAAGTGATTTTATTGTTATAGAGGTATTATTTCCGGCATAGGCTATAGCATTCTCCATAAGATTCTGAAATACTGAATCAATCAGGGATCGGTTTACGGTAACCATTGTCTCTGGCAATACATCAGAAGAAAAACTCATGCTTCTGCGTTTAAGTGCTGCACCAAAGTTCTCCTCCATTTCGGTAATAACAGTATTTATATCAACCTGTTCAAGAGGGAAACTGCTGCCTGACTCATCAAGCTTGTTGAGGATAACAATATCGTTAATAAGATCTGTGAGTCTCAGCGTTTGAGCCATTGCTTTATCAATAAAATAGGCTCTTTTTTCTTCATCAATATCTTTGGTTTCAATAAGTGTCTCAAGATAACCCTTAATTGAAGAGACAGGTGTTTTTAACTCATGGGCAATATTTGAAGTCATCTGCTGCCTCATCTTTTTGTTTTCCTCGAGTTGGGTGATATCTGTGAGGATAACTTCAAAGCTGAGATCATTGAAAAGTATGCATCTGATGAGATAATAGCGAGATGAATGTTCTATCCGATATTCAATTCTTGGTGACTCACTGCTTTTAGGCTCAATTACGGGATGGTTGTTGAGAAATGTTTTTACATGCTCAAAATGTGGTAACTGAAGAAAATTTCCCGGATTGAGAGAGTGTTCTCCTGATATCACATTCATAAACTGAATAAAGAGGTTATTGGATAACACCACCTCGCGTTCGGGTGAGAAGAAGGCTACTCCTTCATTAAGTACCTGAAGATGTTTGAAAAGTTTGTCTTTCTGTAGTGATAATTCTGCTGCACTCCTTCCGATGTCATTATAGAATCCGGCTATTTCGTTTCCTATATCGCCTATCTCATCGTCTGGGAATCTTATGTCAGGCATCAGTGATTCACCCCTGTGAACGGCCAGGGCATAGTCGCGCAGCTTAATAATGCTTTCACTGAATCTGTTGGTTACAATCCTAAGTAGTCTCCATATAATGACAAATGCCACTGCCACAAAGACCAGAAAAAGCTTTTCACGGTGAAGAAAGCCTTGTACCTTTATGTTATACTCCGCAGCAAGACGCACATAGTATTTTTCAAAATACTTTGAGAAATAATAATAATCTTTTCCTGTCGACGCTGATTTGCGGATGGAGGTGCCATAAGATGAAAAATGAGATTTGCTTATCTCAGGTCGTTGAAGATGATTCTCCATAGAACTGAGGTCATCAACAGAACTGTCATATAATACATTTCCTTCAATTGAGACGATAGTAACCCTGGTATCTTCCATTGGCAGCAGTAATGTCAGTGAGTCTATACTGTTGTAACCTGAGGAGTCGGGCAGATGTTTCTGCCTGATATAATTATCTACCAGTGAACACATATCGCTGAGACGGTTGTCAAGGATTGCAACCCGGAACCGTTTCTCCCTGTTGTACAGAAAGACCAGCATTATAAGGGTAAAAAGTAGAAATACCGCAAAATAGTAATAGAATAACCTGTTGCTGAATCTGCCTTTTCTTATCATTGGTCACATATTTGTTACTCATCAAAATAATAGCCATATCCTGATTTATTTTTCAGCATATGTCCTTTATCACCCATCTTTTTTCTTATACGTGCTATAGTTACATCTACGGTTCTGTCTGTTACAATAACATCGTTACCCCAGATACGTGCAAGGAGTTCATTACGGGGGAAAATTTTTCCGGGGTTTGAAAGAAGCAGGGAGAATATCTCATATTCTTTTTTAGTAAGATCAAGTGGAGCGCCTTCCGATTCAACCCTTTTCTTCTCTTCATTGACAATAAATTCGTCTGATAGAGTGTCTGTCTTATCATTTTCATGTGATACTCTTCGTAAAACAGCGCGTGTGCGTGCTATCAATTCTTTAACCGAGAATGGTTTTGAGATGTAATCATCAGCACCCAGGTTGAATCCGGTTATCCGGTCATTCTCTGTGTCGCGTGCTGTAAGAAATATTATGGGTGTCTGGATATTGAACTCTTTTCTTATTCTGTCTGCAAGATGAAAGCCTGATATCTTACCCATCATAATATCAAGAATAAAGAGGTCGTATTGCCTGAGGTTCATCTCAAGTGCATCTTCAGCTGAGATGGCGGTGTCAACATCAAACCCCTCGGCACTAAGGTTGAATTGCAGTATCTCGAGAATATCTTCCTCGTCGTCTATTGCCAGAATCTTTTTTCTTCCCGGGGTCATAATCTCATTATTCATCTTTACCTATTCCGGTATGTCTGATATCAGTACCCTGGAGAGAATAGATTGATGCTTCTGCAATGTTTGTAGCATGATCAGCCACTCTCTCTATGTTGGATATCAGATCTCTGATTTCGATATAACTCATAACCATATTCCTTGTCTTCTCATCCATCTCTGACTTGTTGATGTGACTCAAAAGCAGCTTATGGTTCATCTCATCAATAACAGAGTCGTTCTTTATTGTCCATATAGCAAAGTCAGGATCACTGTTGGTAAATGACAGTAATGATTTTTCCACCATCACTATTCCTGACGTCAGCATATTGTTGATGAGCATTGCTATCTGGCTATATTCAGGTGAGTTTCTGATCTTTGATGTAATACGGATCATATTCATTATCCTGTCACCGATTCGTTCAAGATTAATGGTCATACGGTAGCAGGCTACTATTCTTCTCACATCAGAGGCAAGTGGCTGATAAAGGACGATGGTGTTTGTAAACTGTTCGCTGATGATGACTTCGAGGTTGTCAATACGGTTCTCTGTCTCACGCATCTCAGCTATCATCGAATCGGCAAGGGCTCTGTCATTAACACTCATAAGCTTCTCAAGCATGCTTAATTGCCCCAGGGTGAGATTAGCCATCTCCCTGAAACTACTCATTATGTCATTTATTGCCTGTTCTTTCTTTGTACTCATGTTGTGTGGTTTTAACAAAATTAAGAAATTCAACAGATGATCAACCGAATTTTCCGGTGAGGTATGCCTCAGTACGTTGATCATGAGGATTAGTAAAGAGTGTTTCGGTTTTACCTGACTCAACCAGTTCGCCAAGATACATGAACATTGAGTCATCGGATATTCTTGCTGCCTGTGACATGTTATGTGTTACAAGCAAAAGGGTATACTCTTTTTTCAGTTCACCAAGCAGGTCTTCTACCTTGGCAGTCGCCACAGGGTCAAGGGCAGATGTAGGTTCATCCAGTAGCAATATCTCCGGATTAAACGCAATGGCTCTGGCTATACAGAGTCTCTGTTGCTGTCCTCCTGAGAGAAATGTCCCTTTCCGGAATAAAGAGTCTTTTACTTCATCCCAAAGTGTTACACTATGAAGTGCCTTCTCAACTATATCATCGCGCTGTGTTTTTTTGAGTCTGATGTCATTTAAAGTATAACCTGCAACAACGTTTTCATATATCGTCATATTTGGAAACGGGTTAGGTCGTTGAAAAACCATCCCAATCCTTCTCCTTAGTTCAATTACCGGCATACTGAAAATACTCTCACCGTCAAGTCGTATATCACCTGTTGTTTTTATTGAAGGATATAGTTCATGCATACGGTTAACCGCTCTCAACAGTGTGCTTTTGCCACATCCTGAAGGGCCCATTATTGCTGTTATAGCATTTCTTACAATAGAGGCCGATACATTTTTTACTGCTGAACGCCCCGTCTCATATGCCACTGAGAGGTTATCTATTTCCAGTATGGGATTGTCTGTCATATATCAGATATATTTGTGCTTAGCCGCAAGACTCCTTGATAAAAGGTTAAGTGATAAAACAAATATCATTAAAAAAAGAGAAGCGCTCCAAACAAGGTTTACCATGTTGGGGTCATTATAAAAATCCCAGATAAGCAGTGGTACAGCACTGACAGGTTTTGCAATATCAAGTGATATTGCAGGAGATCCGAGAGCTGTAAGCATAAGAGGTGCTGTCTCACCAAGTATCCTTGACAGTGCAAGAAGTATTCCGGTAGCAAGTCCGCTAAAGCTACATGGTATAAGAACCTTTATTATCATCTTGTAGTAAGGTACACCCAGTGCAAATGCAGCCTCACGTATCGGAAGAGGTATCATCTTCATGGTCTCCTCAGTTGACCTTATGATTAATGGAAGCATCATGATTGTAAGTGCCACACTGCCAGCAAAAGCTGAATAGCCCCTTGTCACTCCTTTAACAATCCACAGATATGCAATTATACCCAGAATAATCGATGGCACTCCCTGAAGTATCTCAGAAATACTTCTCACAAACGATGCATATCTGCTTGTGCTGTTTTCATAAATATAAATACCGGTCATCATTCCAACAGGTATTGACATTAATGAGGCAATAATGACCATCAGCAGGGAACCCATAAGACCGTTAGCTATACCCCCGGGTATTATCTCTCCGTTGGAGGTGGCTATCATTGCCTGAAAAGTGTCTGGCGCTGTTTCAGTAAAGAAACTGATGTTTATCTGCCTGACTCCTTTTACTGCAAGGTTTGCGACAATAAGGAAAATGGGTATTATGGTGATCACTGATCCTGCAATAACGAGCCACCTGAACCTTTTGTTTTTCCTGTTTCTCTGTCTTATATTTTCATTTAAAAAGATCTCTTTGGTCATATCAGGCAAACCTTTTAATAACAATCTTTCCCAGGGCATTCACAATTGCTGTTATTGCAAAGAGCAGGAGGCCCGTTGCAATAAGGGCGCTCATTTTCAGTCCGCTTGCTTCCCCAAACTGATTTGCAATTACCGAGGCCATGGTATTGCCTGGTGAGAATAGTCCTTTGGGGATAATATTTGCATTACCGATAAGCATTGTTACAGCCATTGTCTCACCCAGGGCCCTTCCCAGAGCAAGGATAAAACTGGCCATTATACCTGACCGGGCAGATGGTATTACAACATTAAAAATTACTTCACGTCTTGTCGCCCCCATGGAATATGCCGCTTCTTTGAGTTCAACGGGAACCATTGCAATTATCTCACTGCTAATGGATGTGGCATATGGGACTATCATTATTGCCAGAACCAGGGAGGCTGTAAATATGCCGAACCCCTGGTCAGAGAGACCGGTGCTTATTATCAATGGACGGAGAGCATAGAACCCCCAGAAGCCATAAACGATAGATGGTATACCTGCAAGCAGATCTACAAGCCCTCTGAGAATATCTGCTCCGCGGGTGCCCTTAAAATACTCAGAAATAAACAGTGAAGCTGAGAAAGCCATGGGGATACATATAATAAGGGCCAGAAGAGAAGTAATGACAGTGCCCGCAATGAAGGCCATGGCTCCATAACTCTCTTTGCCAGCAGTAGGATCCCATTGCGTGGAGAAGATAAACCTGAGCCCAAATTCTTTAAAAGCAGGAATAGCTCCTCCCGTCAAAGAGAGGATTATTCCACCGCTGAGAAGCACAATGATGAGTGAAGATCCGAAAAGAACCCCCCTGGTGATCCTGTCGCCTCCCATTATATAGCTAATTAAGAATTATCTTTCCATTGTATGTCACCTGCAATAGAGCCTTAGAGGCCATCTCAGCCACATTCTTCGGAAGTGGGGCATAATATACGCTTTTTGCAATTGACTGTGCGTCAGCGCCTGTTATCCAATTGATCACCTTAACGGCAGCCTCTGCAGATACTTCGGTATGATTGTCATAAGCCTGCTCCTGGTACAGGATTATCCAGGTGAAACTGGTTATGGGATAAGCATCAGGTACTGATGAGTTAGTTATCATTATCCGTGTATCAGCAGGCATCTCTCTCTCTGCTGCAGCAGTTATGGAATTAAGTGATGGCTCAATAAAATTACCACTACTATTGGCAACTAGTGCCACCGGTATTTTCATTGCAACAGCGTATTCGTATCCAATATATCCTATTGTCCCGGCTGACTGGCTTAGAGTACCGGCAACACCCGGATTACCCTTGGCACCTATGCCTGTGGGCCAGTTTAGTGATTTGCCTGTGCCAACGGTCTCACCCCATTTTTCTCCTGCCTTGGTGAGATAATCACTGAAAATGTATGTTGTTCCACTGCCATCTGACCGATAAACAACAGTGATATTCATATCAGGCAGATTCATATCACTGTTGACCTGCGCTATTCTCTCATCATTCCATTTTGTGATCTCTCCCAGAAATATCCCTTCAATAAGCTGAGGTGTCAGTTTCAACTGTGTTACTCCCGGCAGGTTATAGGCTATAACCACTGCCCCAACACATGTGGGTACATGAATAACCCTGCCTGGCATCTCAGCCATTTCTGAATCAGACAGATAGGCATCGGTGGCGCCGAAGTCAACTACCTTGTCCCTGAGACTTTTAATACCCCCGCCAGAGCCAATGCCACCATAGTTGACAATGGTGCCATTCTCTTCGGCATACTTCTTAAATGCAAGGTTATAAAACGGTTGTGGAAATGTAGCACCGGCAGCTGATATTGTTACCTGCTTTTCTTTGGCAACCTTTGTCCCTGTACTGTTGCATCCATAACCGACAAAAATCACAAACAGAATAAAAAGATACTTTTTCATATTATTTAAAGTTTAGCTTCAATATTCAATCCTATAAATCCTGAATTAGGTGTGTCTGATGAGGGCATAGTGTATCTGAAATTGGGTGAGAGCCTGACGCCTTTTACCGGCTTGAACTCAATTCCGAGATGCACTGTGTTTGCATCTTTGGCAATATTCCAGTTTTCTGTCTCTCCCTCAAGCGTAGATGAAAATCCATGATCAAAAATGCCGTAAAAAGCAACCAAAGGAGAGATGTTTATTACTGTAAATGCATTGAAGCCCGCATAGTCCTGACCTGAAACATAAAGATGATTATTCTGAGCATAATACTCCCCACCCAAAGTAAAAGTCTTGCCAGTATAAGCACCTGAAATACTCATCGTCCATTGGGTGACATTATCTTTCGACATGAAGTCAAAATATCCTCTGAAAATAAAGTCCTTTGCAGGAAAGACTGTAATGCCTGCAGTATACCTGAACGTTGAATCAGGAGCAAGGTCTTTTAAGCCCCTGCCATTTAGAACAGCAATGTCGAAAGCAACCGTTTCTGAAGGTTTGTACTTTGCCGCCAGTCCCATATCTCCTGCATAAATCATCCCAGTATACTCAAAAAAAGGTCTTAAGATATACCTGTAGTTCCACTGTTTGGTCCAAACAACCAGCTGCTCAGGTCCGAAAAGACCCCCCTGGATAGTAAAGGCACCTTTATTGTATTGCAGATAAGCATTCCTCAGGTATCCGTCGAGATACATCTTTCCCCCGGTGGTCAATGCAGCGCCTTCATATATTACTCTGGCTGAGAATGCTTTTGAGAAAGAATAGTCATAACCAAAAAAACCGCGGTTAATCTCAAATGATGTGACATTTTCTCCATCTGAAAACCTGTTGTTAACGTTAGCATAGATTAAGATGATTGGTTTTCCTGATGGTTTAAACTCTTCAGCTGTCTGTGTCGTCTCCTGGCCATTTACAGTATTACCTGTAACCATACCTATCGACAGGAGAATGAGTAATCGGATCGTTCTCTTCATAGGTTAATTTTTGATGATTTGACATTACAAAGAACTATTTGTTTTGTTACACCGGGGTAAAGTAACTGTAACAGAAATGTTACAATTTAAAATCCATTTTGTTCAAAAAGAATGGATTAATATGTTTATTTTCCATGAAACACTCTGATATTCCTTAATTTGATTTGTGATCAGAAGTATTACCTTTGTCAGGAACAGAAAAGTAACCTAATGAGAAGGGCATTATTCACTTCATTATCAGCACTGATAACACTGACACTTTTCGGGCAGAAGACAGATAGCCCGAATTATGGCCTCAAAACGCCTTCAAGTGCAGAAATAGTGTGGGTTGACTTCAGACCCGACGCTACTGAAATATGTGTTACCATAACAAATGAGATTGAGAACGGGTACTTCTGTTTCGACAGAAATACTCTTTTAATAAAGCCAGATGGCTCGTCAGTAAATATGATTTCAGTATCAGGATTGCCAGTATGCCCTGATACCTATAAGTTTAAGAAGATAGGGGAGGAAAAGAGTGTCAGACTCCTGTTCCCCGCAACAGGATACCTGCCCTGGATTTCAATCAGGGAGAACTGCAACGGTGGCTGCTTTCAGTTCATGAGTGTTATATGTGACCCTGCAATAAACGCGGAGATCGATGCTGCATTCAGGCATGTAGATGAAGGTGATCTGAATATGGCATGTACTATATTTGATCAAATGATAAAAAAGTATGAGAATAAAG
>QKCK01000108.1 GCA_003245695.1 Bacteroidota bacterium
ACAGATATGAAGATTTATTGGTTTTCCTCTCAATAACAAATATTACCGACTCCCAACACTACGATATCGGAAATGTGAAACTTCCGGGGAGATGGGTTAAAGCTGGTATTATTATTGACGGAAAATGGTAGAATAACCCACTCAATACAATATTATTTCTGAATGGGTATGTAATTCGATATCACTCTCCTTAACAAGTGATAGTATTATTAATGTTTTCCTAATTTTGCTGCTATTGTGAAAAAGTAAAAACAATGGTAGTATCGGAACCGATTCTCAGAAAATGTTTAATGTCAATCCTTCTTTTTTTTATGACAGGCACACTGGCTTTTTCTGAGATAAAAACTATAGGAACGCCATTTATCCGCAACTATTCAAAACATGAATACCGGGCCGGTGCTCAGAACTGGGCGATAAGACAGGATCAGAATGGATGCCTCTATTTTGCAAATAATGAGGGATTACTGGTATTTGACGGAGTAAGGTGGGAGTTGTTCAGAATGCCCAACAACTCAATGGTGAGGTCTGTTTTTATTGACAAAAATGGCAAAATATATATCGGTGCCTATAATGACTTCGGATTAATGGAATCAGACATTGATGGAAAGATGAGTTTTATTTCGCTGAAAACCCATCTGCCTTCAGAATATCAGAACTTTGATGATGTATGGTCAACAATGTCATTTCAAGATGGTATTGTCTTTCAATCATATAAAGCAGCTTACATCTTTAAAAAAGACAACACCTGTGATGTTCTTTCTGCCCCTTCCCGTTTCATTGGATCATTTTCAGTCAGAGACAGACTTATTCTTAATGATGTGACATCCGGACTATCTGAGTATGATGGAGAGACCCTGACGTCATTGCCTGGCACTGAGGCTCTTAGGGGCGAGGAGATCAGATCTGTCTTGCCATTTGGTGACAGTAGCTCTTTTCTGATATGCACTTCAAACAAGGGGCTTTTTATTTACAATGGGGTGAAACTACAACAATGGACTATTGGTGTTAATGACATGCTTAAAAGCAAACAGATATTCAGTGCCATTACTCTTAAGAATAATTATTTTGCTTTCGGGACAGTACAGGATGGCGTAATTATTATTGATGACTCCGGCCTGTTAATACAACATATTAATACCCGTAATGGACTGCAGAATTCTACCATACTCAATCTCTTCTGCGACAGGGCAGGGGATATGTGGCTCGCACTGGATAATGGTATTGATTATGTGAATATTAATTCGCCTCTTACTTTTATTCAAAACCATGATGGTTTCGGCTCCGGATATACTACATTGATTTTCAGGGATAAGATTTATCTTGGAACCAATCAGGGGCTGTTTGTTAATGATTGGAATGGTACCGGATCGGGAGGTGATTACCGGCTTATTCCAGGTACCTCAGGACAAGTATGGTATCTTGGAATTCATAACGATGTGATTGTGTGTGGTCATAATAAGGGAACTTTTATTATCGATGGAGAAAGAGCTGAACAGATAAATGACATTCCTGGAGGCTGGAAGTACCATATTTTAAGATCCCACCCTGATTATATGATAGGGGGAACATACAGCGGTCTGATCCTGTTCAGATGGGTAAATAGCAAATGGGAGTTTTTAAGAGAATTAAAGGGGTTTGGCGAATCATTCAGAGTATTTGAGGAGGATGAGAAAGGTAACCTGTGGATGAGCCACGGGTTAAAAGGTATCTTTAAAGTCTGTCTGAACGAGACCCTTGACAGTGTAAAATCATACCATTACTACAACGAATCTGATGGCCTCCCTGTGACATATAATATGAACCTCTTTAAGGTGAATGGGAAACTGATATTCACGACCCTCTCCAATGGCTTTTATGAATACCAGGAACAAACTGACCATTTTGTGCCTGACCTGTTTTTAAATCAGCTGTTTAAGACAATGAAAGGCGCTTCGCTGCTGAAAGAAGATAATGCCGGAAATCTTTGGTATATCTCAGACGATAGACTTGGCTTTTTCCAACCTGAGGACGATATGACATACAGACAGGTTGTATCTCCCTTTGAACTCCTTGATGGCCGGTTTATAAATGGCTTTGAATCTGTTTATTGTAACTCGGAAAAAGATATTTTCATAGGCATTGAAGATGGTTTTGCTCATTATTCCCCACGTAATTCATTTGTAACCGATAATGATTTTTCAGCCCATATAACACAGGCCGTTGCATTATATCCTGATAGTGTCTTTTATTACGGTAACAATTTTCATCCTAAGGGAGAAAAGAAAACCTACCATTTCCCATACAGAAGAAACGGTATAGGATTTACATATACATCCCCTGTCTATTGCTGCCAGGGTAACATAATGTATAGCTATTTTATGAAAGGAATTTCGGATAATTGGTCGCCATGGAGCACCTCCACATCACAGGAGTTCTCCCACCTGCCTGAAGGCGAATACGAATTTATTGTAAAAGCCAGAGATACTATGGGCAATGAGAGCTCCTCTGACTCACTAATGATTGTAATTCATCCGCCATGGCACAGATCAGTGATGGCATATGTTATTTACTTCATTTTATCTTTTCTGGTGGCCGTGACTCTTATCCGGACTGTACGGCGACGTATTGAAGTGGTTAATAATAAGGAACGTTTGCGGCAGATAAAAGAATACAGCGATAGGGAACAGGAGTATGAACGCCAGGCTTTACAGGCTGAGAGTGAAATAATAAACATGAAAAACGAAAACCTCAGGATTCAAATGGTCCAGCGTAATAAGGAACTTGCAAATCAGGCAATGAACCTTGTACGCAAGAATGAGTTCCTTGGGAAAATACGAAACGATATCAATAAAATAAAAGAGAGATCTGCAGATAAGACAGTCAGCGAAATGGCAGATTCAATTATTGTGGAGATCAATAAGGATATAGATCATAATACACAAAAAGAGGTGTTTGAAAAGGCGTTTGATGAGGTTCATGAATTGTTCCTTGAAAAGCTTAAAAGACGATATCCTAACCTTACTCCTGCAGAACAACGTATGTGTGCCTATCTTAAAATGAATATCTCAACAAAAGAGATAGCTCCTTTAATGAATATCTCAGTGAGGGGAGTGGAAATATGCCGGTACAGAATAAGAAAGAAAATGGGGCTGACACGCGATGTCAATCTTACCTCATTGCTTATCGATCTCTAACCTGTAAAAAAGGTACTTGTAGTATTGTATATTTTCTACGTGAAAATCAGTAGAATGATGAATCTGATTAATGTGTTGTAAATGAGGTTTATAATGATTGAGTGATGTAACATGGGTATGTTATGCTTTTGTAATTGATGTATTTTTGATGTAATCAAAATGTTGCTGTTTCTGCAGATGATTTTTATAATTGCATATTATTAATATTTGTTTGCTGCGATGTTTATGATAATGAATCTTAAATAGTTATTACCTAAAACGTACCTGAAATGAGATCAAATCACTATTTTTCTGTTTTTTGTATTCTGTTCATATCTCTTTTGTTTTTTTCCTGTTCAGGGAAGCAGGGGGGTAAGGATAGTGTTGATTCGAAGGTAAATGCGCTTCTTTCACAGATGACCCTTGATGAGAAGATTGGGCAGATGTGTCAGATTGATCCTGGAGCCATAGGGGGTCAGGAGAAGATGGAAGAGGCTGTCAGGGAAGGTCAATGTGGGTCTGTCCTGAATTTATTTGGCGCCAGGGAGGTAAATGCCATACAGGCAATAGCAGTTAAGGAGAGCAGGTTGGGTATACCGTTAATAATTGGCCGTGATGTCATTCATGGTTACCGTACTGTTTTTCCGATTCCTTTGGCAATGGCATCATCATGGGATCCTGATGTTGTAAGGGAGGCCTTCCGTATATCGTCTGTAGAGGCTTCATCACAAGGAATACGCTGGACATTTGCCCCGATGATTGATATTACATGGGATCCCCGCTGGGGCCGTATTGCTGAGAGTTGTGGCGAAGATCCATACCTTGCTTCAGCTCTTGCTTCAGCAATGGTCGAAGGTATCCAGGGTGACTCTCTCAATGACCCAACCTCACTGGCTGCATGTGCGAAACATTTCGCCGGATATGGTTTCAGCGAAGGAGGAAGGGATTATAATACTACATATATTTCTGAGCCTGTCCTCAGAAACGTGGTGCTTAAACCATTTAAAGCAGCAAAAGAGGCCGGAGCACAGACATTTATGTCGGCATTTAACGATCTTAATGGTGTTCCTGCTTCGGCAAATGACTTTACTATCAGACAGATACTTCGCAAGGAATGGGGTTTTGATGGCTTTGTTGTAAGTGATTGGGGATCAGTAGAGGAATTGATATCTCATGGTTATGCAGAAAACGAAAAGGATGCTGCCTCAAAAGCTATAAACGCCGGTGTGGAGATGGAGATGGTTTCAAGGACCTATTCTGACAACATAAAACAACTTCTTGATGAAAAGAAGATAAGTATGGCTCAGATAGATGAAGCTGTATCAAATATACTAAGGGTGAAATACAGACTTGGTCTCTTTGATAATCCTTATGCTGATACTGCTGCAGAGGATCTTTTAAGTGCTTCCTCACTTGCGCATGCCCGCAAAACCGCGAGAGAGAGTGCTGTTTTATTAAAAAACAGTGATAAGACTCTTCCATTATCAAAAAAGATTAATTCTGTCGCAGTAATAGGACCTCTTGCTGATGCACCTCGTGACCAGATGGGGACATGGTGTTTTGATGGACGTGAGGAGAATTCTGTTACTCCTCTGACCGCCATCAGAGAGATGATAGGGATGAACAGGGTGAAATATGTTGAAGCACTTGAGTATAGCAGGGATAAAGACACGAAATACTTCAGAAAAGCCGTCGACGCTGCCAGGGCAGCTGATGCAGTAATATTCTTCGCCGGAGAGGAGTGGAGCCTGTCAGGTGAGGGACAGTGCAGAGGAGAGATAAGTCTGCCGGGTGCACAGAGTGAGCTCATCTCTCTTTTAGCCAGTACCGGCAGGCCACTGATAGTGGTTGTAATGGCAGGGCGCCCTCTGGCTATAGCTAAAGAGCTGGCTGATGCTGATGCACTACTATATGCCTGGCATGGTGGAACAATGGCAGGACCGGCATTAGCTGACCTCATATTTGGCGATGAGTCTCCCTCCGGTAAACTGCCTGTTACCTTTGTCAAAGGTGCCGGACAGATACCATTCTATTACTACAGGAAAAATACCGGACGCCCGGCTTCAGCAAAGTCCTGGACACCTATCGACAGTATATCACGCGATAATCAGCAAACATCACTAGGCTACAGATCATCTCAGCTTGATTACGGATATACCCCACTGCTTCCCTTTGGCTTCGGGCTTAGCTATACTACATTTGAATATAGTGATCTTACCCTCTCTTCTGAATCATTGAGTGATGGCGGTACCTTAACAGCATCAGCAACAATCACCAATACCGGTGATATGGCTGCCGATGAGGTGGTGCAGTGTTATGTCAGAGACCGTGTAGGTAGTATAACCAGACCTGTTAAAGAGTTAAAGGGTTTCCAACGAATACATCTTGAAAAAGGAGAGAAGGCAACGGTGGAATTTGTAATCACACCTGAGAATCTTTCTTTCTTTAATGGTACGACCACAGTCACTGAACCTGGTCATTTTGACCTTTGGATAGCTCCGGACTCAGAGAGTGGATTGCATGGTGAATTCTCTTTTAAATAGACTTTTAATATGAAGAACATAAACTCCCATATTGTCAATGTGTTGATGATATTGTTCCTGGTCCTCTCCGGATGCAACAATCAAAAGACATCACGTTCAGCCTCCGACCTTCAGGATGTTGATGGCCGGCTACTGGTGTGGAGTGATGAGTTTAACTATACGGGCCTGCCTGATGATAGCAAATGGAGCTACGATACCGCTAACAACGAAAGCGGATGGGGGAATAATGAAGCACAGTTTTACACATTGGCACGACAGAAAAATGCTGTTGTCAAAGATGGATGCCTTAATATTAATGCAGTAAAAGAGGATTATAAAGGATTCAGTTATACTTCGGCACGACTAATATCAAAAGGCAAAGGTGATTGGCTATATGGCCGTATTGAGGTGTGTGCAAAATTACCTGAAGGAAGAGGATTGTGGCCTGCAATATGGATGCTGCCAACTGATTGGGAATATGGTGAATGGCCTTCAAGTGGTGAGATTGATATTATGGAGAATGTTGGTTATGATCCGTATGTTATTGTTGCCTCGGCACATACAGAGTCTTACAACCATATCCTGGGTACCCAGAAGAATAACAAGATAACAATACCCACATGTTATTCTGAGTTTCATATTTATGCCCTGGAATGGGAGCCATCAGAGTATAGAGTCTATGTTGATGACATTTTGTACTTTACCTACAAAAATGATGGCACAGGCTATAAAGCATGGCCCTATGACAAGCGATTTCATCTCTTACTGAATGTGGCAATAGGTGGTAACTGGGGAGGAATGATGGGAATTGATGAAACTATTTTTCCAGAAACGATGCTTGTTGACTATGTGAGAGTTTACCAGACAAAGTAGCAGTTTAGCCATTGTGGCTTACTGATATTAGAATATAAGCCTCCTGCAACTTTAATAGTCAGGAGGCTTTTTTATTATTCTGGTATCTTTTTGCTTAAATTAGCATGACACTTCTTTAAAAAGGAATCTTTAAAATCATATTATAATATCCGAAATATGAAAAAGGCATTCTTTCACACGCTGGTCTCAACAGTAAT
>QKCK01000327.1 GCA_003245695.1 Bacteroidota bacterium
AACCAATCGTAACCATCATGATATCAAAAGAATCGCTTGGCAGTTATGGTATAACAGATGTAACTGGGATTTCATACAATCCAACATTTGATGAGTTATTTGAGGCAGAGACTTCATCATTGCTTACCGGATATGAGAAGGGTTTTCTTACAGAGACTGGTGCAGTAACTGTTGACACAGGGATGTTTACCGGCAGATCTCCCAGGGACAAGTATATTGTTTATGATTCAAAGACAGAGAACAGTGTTTGGTGGAGGGGACCGGGTGCCACTGTTTCAGACAATAAGCCAATTACAAAAGGGGTATGGGAACATTGTCTGAATCTGGCTGCTGTGCAGCTTTCCGGCAAGAAACTATATGTTATTGATTGTTATTGTGGAACAAACAGTGACACGAGGCTCAGGGTCAGATTCATAATGGAGGTTGCCTGGCAGGCTCATTACGTAAAAAACATGTTTATCAGGCCTGAAGAGGAAGAGTTAGCTGATTTTGAACCTGATTTTGTAGTATTAAATGCATCAAAAGCCATCAACCCCGATTATGAGAAGATGGGGCTACACTCCGAGAACTTTGTACTCTTCAATATGACAGACAATATGGCGGTTATTGGGGGAACATGGTATGGCGGAGAGATGAAGAAGGGCATTTTCTCTGTAATGAATTTTTATCTTCCACTAAGAGGTATTGCCTCAATGCACTGTTCTGCCAATGTAGGGAAAGATGGTGATGTAGCTGTGTTTTTCGGTCTTTCAGGTACCGGAAAGACCACTCTTTCAACTGACCCTGACAGGGCATTGATAGGTGACGATGAACACGGATGGGATGATGACGGCATTTTTAATTTTGAAGGTGGCTGTTATGCAAAATGTATCAACCTCAATAAAGAGAATGAACCTGACATTTACAAAGCTATAAGGCGTGATGCCCTGCTTGAAAACGTAGTCATAAACGAAGATGGTTCTATCGATTTCAATAGCGCTGCAAAAACAGAGAATACCAGGGTATCATATCCGATATATCACATTGAGAATATTGTAAGGCCTGTGTCGAAAGGGGGGCATGCACGAAAAGTAATCTTTCTGACGGCAGATGCCTTTGGAGTTTTGCCACCTGTGGCAAAACTGACAGAGGAACAGACAAGATATTATTTTCTCAGCGGTTATACTGCAAAGGTAGCAGGAACAGAATGTGGTATTAAAGAGCCTCAGCCGTCATTCTCGGCATGCTTTGGCGCTGCATTTCTGATGCTTGACCCACTTATCTATGCCAATGAGCTTACGAAGAAGATGAAAAAGCATAATGCTGAAGCATGGCTTGTAAATACCGGGTGGATGGGAGGAGCCTATGGTAAGGGAAAGAGGATTGACCTGCCATCAACGAGGGCAATAATAAACGCAATACTCAACGGGTCCCTTGCTAATACTGACTTTTTCACTCTTCCTGTCTTCAACCTCAGTATCCCTGTTACTGTTGAGGGAGCAGGGTCTGAACTGCTTGATCCGAGAAAGAGCTGGGGCGATGAAAAGGGATGGACGGAGGCAGCAAAGAGCCTCGGAGAAAAATTTAAAAATAACTTTAACAAATTTATAACTAACGAAGAAACATTAAAACTCGTATCTTCGGGTCCTGAAACAGAATGATTAAATAATGGATATTACCTTATCAATCATTTCTCTGATTTTAGCTTATGTGGCGGGGTCCATCCCCACTGCTGTCTGGACTGGAAAGATCTTTCATGGCATTGATATCAGGGAACATGGCAGCGGAAATGCAGGAGCAACAAACACAATAAGAGTTCTGGGATGGAAGACCGGAGTTCCGGTTCTGATAGTAGATATCTGCAAAGGATGGCTGGCAACATCTCTGCCATCATTACTAAATGCAACGCAGGGAAGCGAGGAATATATGTTTGCCATTCAGATAGCTTGTGGCACTGCTGCTATTCTTGGGCACGTTTTCCCCTTACTGGCAGGTTTCAGAGGAGGAAAGGGCGTCGCCACTACCTTCGGAGTCCTTCTGGCTCTTCAACCATGGGCAACCCTTATTTGCGCCGGAGTGTTTTTAATTGTCCTGACAGCTTCAGGATATGTCTCCCTGGGATCGATAATTGCTGGTAGTGCTTTCCCACTATTAATATTTTTCCTTTTCAATACCCAGTCATTACTGATGAAAATATTCTCTGTAGTTGTTGCTGTTGCTCTTTTGATAACACATGAGAAAAATATTGTCAGACTCATTAAGGGGGAGGAAAATAAATTTCTTAAAAAGAAAAGGGAAAAGTAAGAATTCAGACTCTTAAAATAAACTGAATCATATCAGCTTCTTTTCAATTGCCATCTTAACCAGAACAGCAGTGTTCCTGGCCCCTAGCTTCAACAACAGGTTTTTCCGGTAACTCTTTATAGTCTCTTCTCCAAGGAACAGTTTGTCTGCTATCTCACTATTTGTAAAGCCATCGACTATAAGCCTAAGTATCTCTATTTCACGTCGTGTAAGAAAGATGTGGTTATCAGACTCCTTCTTCATCAGGATGTCAATTTCATGGCAAAGAAATTGTTCTCCCTGCATCACGGCCTCTACTCCCATCACTATCTCCTCCGGCATCGAATTCTTAAGCAGATAGCCATTGGCACCGTTATCGAGCATCTTTTTCACCACTGTGAACTCATTGAAGCTTGTAAGAGCAAGTATTCTGGTATCAGGAAACTCCTCCCTGATCTTTGGACAGAGGTCTATCCCGCTGCAGTCAGGTAGATTTATATCAAGCAACACCAGATCATAATCGGCACTTCTGAGTTTTAACAGAGCCTCTTTACCTGTATGCGCAACAGCAGGTTTTTCACTCAGACGATATTCAATCAGCAGCTTCGTAAGTCCCTCAGCCAGAAGAGGATGGTCATCTACAACCAGTATGCGATACATATAATCAGCATTTAAATTCTACGTTTATCTCAGTACCATTACCCGGAGTCGAGTTTATATCAATTGTACCATTGAATGACTCTACCCTTGACCTGACGTTCCTCAGACCTGTGCCCTTGAAGTTATCTATCTCAGAAGTGTCAAAGCCAATACCATTATCTTCAACCACAACATTTACTCTCTCATCCTCCATAACCAGCTGAACATTAATTAAAGTGGCAGATGCATAACGTATGGCATTATTCACCAGTTCATTTACTATTCTGAAGAGGGCTACCTCAATATTATCATTCAATCGTCTTTCGGTGCCAAAGAAGTGATAATTTACATTCTCTGCACTCCTGCAAAAATCTGACAATGCAGAATTGAGGCCATACTTGATTAGCGATTCAGGCATCAGGTTATGTGCAACCCTTCTCAATTCCCTTATTGAGCCATCCAGCATCTCGATAGCTGAATTAAGAACTGCTACATTGTCCTCAGGAATTGTCATGTTTCCTTTCATATTTACGATTTTTAATTTTGCTACTGAAAGCATCCCTCCTAACCCGTCATGCAGATCCCTGGAGAGACGCACACGTTCACTGGTCTCTCCCTCAAGCAGAGCGTGACTGGCAGCAATCTGTTTCTCCTGCTCCAGCCTTATTATCTCCTCTTCGGCAAGCCGCTGCCTCTGCTTCTGGTTTTTATAGAATAGAGCCAGAAGAACACCTCCTATACAGAATAAAAGAAGTGAAGAATAAAGCAAAATTGTACGTGTCTGCCTTTCAGCCCTTAGCTGTTTTATCATCAACTCTTTCTTTTCAGATTCATACTTTGCCTCAGCATCAGCAATTTTATCTGCCCAATCCTGATTCATATCCTCCTCTTTCATCCTGATCTGTTCTCCGGAATAATAAACTGCCTCCTCAGGCATATTAAGATATATGGCAGCCCGCTTGAGAATGTCATACAACAATCTGAGGTCAAGCCGGTTAGTTGTATCAGCCTGCGCTAATGCTTCCTTACCATATGCCATTGCCTCTGAATACCTTTTCATATCAATAAGATAGTCAGCTAATGATCTGTAAGCCTCCATCATCCCCCTGACATTATTATTCTCCCTGTTTATCTCAATTGCTTTATGAGTATATTCCAGAGCCTTATCCTTTTCACCTGTCATATAATAACAGTATGCTACCCTGATTAAAGCTGCAGCATAATAATTATAATCCAAATCATTAAGTATTTCAAGTGCCTGGTTTCCATATTCTATTCCCTCATTGTATTCACCGCTGTTCAGGGCAAAAACAAGCAGGTTAATAAGGGAAACCGCGGTTCCTTTTTTATCAGTAGACTTTCTTTGTATTTCCAGCGCTTTAAGAGTATACTCCTTCCCCTTATCCTGATTGCCTGCAGTATAATATAATGAACCTATATTGGCAAGCTGTTTACCCTGATTCACAAGGTCATTCTCCGATTCGTAATATTTCAGCAGATCAGTATATATAACCATTGCAGTGTCAAACTGTGCCATCATCCTGAATGCATTGGCAATATTATTCCTTATCACTGACATTTTCGCCCTGTCCCCACCTTTGCTGTAATAGTTCAGGGCTTCAGTAAGAAAGATAAGCGAGCTGTCATTCTTCCCCTGAAGATTATATACATAACCAATCCTCTCAGCAGCTTCCCCTTTTTTGTCTGAATCACCGTATCTCTCTGCCGTGGAATACTGAAAGCGCGAAACATAAAGAGCTGACTTCAGATCATTGGACAGATAAGATTCGTACAGATTATCAATTATGCTGTATGCCTCCTGCTTTGATGAATAGTTACCTGAATCAAGTATCCGACGTAATGAATCCGGATCTGAATCACTGGCAGATACCATGGTCGGTGTTATAAACAGTATCAAAAACGCAAAGACCAATACTTCAGTTTTCATAATAGGTTTTGTTAGTTACAAATCTCCTTAAAAGTCATGGCTAAAAAAACCCCCTTTTGGGGGAACCGCATCATTTGAGTAAAATGTATTTTTGCCATGAATGATTTTTTTACTAAAATTGCTTTAAAATAACTAACATTCATTTAATATGAAAAGAAATCTAATCCTTACCGCAGTAATTTTATGCATTGCTATCAGTGTTAATGCACAGAACACGTTTAACAAAGGTGACAAAGTAGTCAACTTGGGAATCGGCTTCGGAAACGCATTGTATACCGGCAGCGGTTATACAAACAAAATTCCTCCAATTTCTGCTTCATTTGAAATGGGCATTATTGATAATCTCTTCGATGAAAAGAGCTCAATTGGTGTTGGCGGTTATCTGGGCTATACAAGTGCAAAATGGGAATATTACGACTGGGGTTATAAGTATTCTGACTTCATCATCGGTGCCAGAGGCGCATTCCATTATCAGTTAGTTGACAAAATGGACACATACACAGGCCTCCTGATAGGCTATGACATTGTAACTGCAAAGGAGTTTGGAACCTCATATAGCTATGACTACTCATCTTCTGCAAGTGGACTTACATGGTCATATTTTATTGGTGCACGATATTATTTCGCAAACAACATTGGTGCTATGGCTGAAGTTGGATGGGGTATAGCCTATCTGAACCTTGGACTAACACTTAAGTTCTAAAGATAATTGAAGAACAGGAGACTGTTATCAGTTTTGATAATATAAACAGAAGGCTCAGGAACCAACCTGAGCCTTCTTATTTTCCGGTCTATTTCGGAGCTTTTTGTCTTTAATTGTCTGAAACAATATTTTGCTTTCGAAAGAAAGTGTTACTTTTATCTGTTGGAAAAACAATCACAATCTAAAACATATTGCAATGGAAGGAATAAAAGGAACCAAGACCGAGAAGAATCTTCTCAAAGCTTTTGCAGGTGAGTCACAGGCAAAAAACAGATATGAGTTTGCAGCCAAGGTTGCCAAGGAAGAGGGATACGAGCAGATATCAGGTATCTTCTCCGAAACAGCTCTTCAGGAGCAGCAGCATGCAAAACGGTTCTTCCGTTTTCTGGAAGGCGGTATGGTTGAAATAACAGCCGCATATCCTGCAGGCAAAACAGGAACAACAGCTGAAAACCTAGAAGCAGCAGCAGCAGGTGAACATGAAGAATGGTCAGATTTATACCCTGAGTTTGCCAGGATAGCTGAAGAAGAGGGTTTTAAAGAGATTGCAACAGCATTTAAAGCTATAGCCCAGGCAGAAAAGGTTCATGAGGAGAGGTACCGCAAGCTCCTTGAGAATGTGATGGGAAATAAAGTATTTGAACGCGGTGAAAAGGTTTTCTGGTATTGCCGCAAATGCGGGTATGTCCATTTTGGAACCAAACCTCTGAAAAACTGTCCGGCATGTCTTCATCCCTTCTCATACACCGAAGTATTTGCAGAAAACTATTAATATAATATCAGATTATGATTTCAGGAACAGAATTGCTCGATTTGATGGGAAAGAGGCAGAGCGACAGGAGGTATATCAGCAAAGCCGTTGAGAAGGACAAAATCGAGAGAATACTTCAGGCAGGAAGACTTTCTCCTTCAGCCTGCAACGGTCAGCCATGGAAATTTATTGTAATTGATGACCCTGCCAAACTCAAGGAGGTATCTTCAGCAGCATCTGCGAAGACACTGAAAATGAATACTTTCGTTGACCAGGCCCCATTACTTATAGTAATTATCAGAGAGAAGTCCAACCTCTCTTCGCGTGCCGGAGCTATTGTCAAAGACAAAGACTATTCTCTTATTGACATTGGAATTGCCACGGCATCAATGGCTTATCAGGCTACTGCTGAAGGACTTGGCACCTGCATTATTGGCT
>QKCK01000247.1 GCA_003245695.1 Bacteroidota bacterium
GATCTGAATATGGCATGTACTATATTTGATCAAATGATAAAAAAGTATGAGAATAAAGGGACCGGCGTTGAAGGCCTGCTTTATTCAAATATTATTACCCTTTATAGGGAGATGAAAAATCAGCCCAAAGCTGATGAGTGGTATCAAAAACTCAAACAATCAGGGATAGAGTATCTGAATGACTATCTTAATAACCTGAAGTAACCAGAAAAAACAATAAAAAAAAGGCTGTCAATGCGTTGACAGCCTTTTTCAAAAAAAGTCTTTTTAGAAGTGGAGGTCAACACCTACACCAACTATCCATGTATTCTTATTATATACATTTGTGGCGTCAATGAGAATTCCCTGTCCGCCAAGATCATGCTTATAAGTCTCTGATCCTTCTTTATAGAAAGTATATGAACCACCGAGGTTTATGTCAATCATTGGATTGACCTTAAAACCGAATCCTGCCCCGAAAGAATTTGTTGGCAGACTGTAGGTAAGGTCACTCTGATAGTCGTCATTTACACCTGTAAAGGTACCAGACCATCCTGCACTTACTCTCAGCTTGTCGGAGATGCCATACTCAATACCGAAAGATGGCTCAATGAAATTCTTATCTATCCTTGGGTTGTCAACATCAGCCTGCCCGTCATAATCAACATCTTTATCAAAATAATAGTTAAGGCTGGCAGTCAGGAGCAACCTGTCAACAGGTCTGAAATCTATTCCGGCAGATATAGACGCAGGAATATCAGCAATTGCAACAGAATCCTGAATGAACATTCCCTCAGCATCCTTGCCGTCATTGACAGTGGTCTTGAGCTCAAGCTTGGTTTTAAACTCATACCTGAGGGAGATATTAAGCTTGTCTGAAGGGGATAGGTTAAGAGAAACGATAGGAGTGAATCCGGTGCCTTTCATCTCAGCATCAGCCTCAACAGTTGTTGCATCGTCAAGATATGTTGCCATGCCATTAAGCTGCGCAGCTGTAGTAGGTGATGCACCTGAGACAGCATTAGCAACGGTGCGGAGGTAGTTACCCGGAGTCTGTGTGCCGCCATAGCCTGCCGGAGCATCAATCTCAACATTCTGAATGTATCCGCTGTAAGTGTTCTTTGCAGTAACATAACGACCTCCAACAGCTATAGCCAGCATATCATTGATTTTGTATGCTACGTTAGCCTGATATCCGAAATATACAGAGGTGCCTTCAAAGAAAATATCTGAACTGTAACCTGTAATATTTCTGAAGTAAGGGTCATTCCCCGTTACAGATGCAATATAGGTGTCAATAGGAGCCAGACTGGCCTGAAGTACAGGAACAAGGTCAGCTACCTGCATCTCAAATGAAGGAAGACCACCGTCATACTTGGCACCACCACCACCTCCGACAGGATTGAACCCGAAAGAGAATGAGAAGTTGCCTTTATTAAAGGCAGCATACAGTGAAGGGAACAGCGGGGCACTAACTTTACCCTCATATTCCCTTGGAGATCCGTCAAGATAATTGTATGTTGTTTTGACGGTCTTGGTCTGCCCAATAGTCTGATTACTGATAGAGATATGCAAACCATCACCCAGCTTAACAAGACCTGCCGGGTTGTAATAGACTGCATCTACTGAAGTTGAGGCATTACGGCTTTGCAACCTTGTAAATAATGCACTCTGATTATTGTTGGTGACAAGCCCACCGGCAAATAGGGTGCCGCTGAGTGCCAACGCAGAAAAAATTGTAAGGATTTTTTTCATACGGATTGTTTTTAAATTACACATTTTAGCTTTGGTTGTGCATGTTTTGATTGTTCTTTTATTTGACTCCCTGTTTGTTGGGTAGCCGATAATTATTTTTTTTAAAGTTATAAAATGCTTTTTGCGCCCTTTTTGTTTTAGAAAAACAGATAAAAGTATGAAAAAAAATGAATTTGCATATAGTAAGGTTAAAAATTGGGTCTTAAAACATACTGTCTGATTGGGATTTATAAAACAAGGACTATTTTTGTTCTCTTAAACTGACACCTTTATCCAAAGAATATTGTTATATGAATTATCGTAATTTAACAAGGAACATTTATTCAGTGCTTATTTACAGGCTGCTGATAATAATGATCCTCTTCTCATTAGCGAGGATAGGCTTTTTTATCTATAACAGAGATTTGCTTTCACCTGCAACCTTCTCTCAGTTTATAACCATGATGCGTGGAGGGCTGCTTTTTGATCTTTCAGCAGTCTTGTACCTGAATGCTTTTTTTATTTTAATGAGCATTGTGCCTTTTGATATCAGGTATTCAGGTATATGGCAGACTGTTATTAAATACTATTATCTTATTGCAAACGGTTTTGCACTGGCTCTTAATGGGGCTGACTTTGTATATTTCAGGTTTGCTCTGAAGAGAGCTACGTCAGAGGTTTTTAAAAGTTTTGGAAATGAGCAGAATCTGGGCAGGCTGGGATTTAAGTTTATAATAGATTACTGGCAGGTAACACTATTCACTTTGATACTTATTTCGCTGATGGTTTATCTTTATGGACGGGTAAGATGTGAAAAGCCTTTGTCTAAAAGGAGATTTATTTATTTCGGGGTCAACTTTGCTCTTGTGTTTGTGGTACTAGGTCTGATGATAGGTGGCATGAGGGGCGGTTTTAAGCATTCGACGAGACCAATTAACATAAGTAATGCAGCCAGATTTGCCAATACCCCTGACAATGTAGGAATAGTACTTAATACACCTTTCAGTATTATAAGAACTTCAAACAAGAGGGTAAAGACTATGCCTGATTATGCCTTCTTTGATAAGAATGCTGTGGCTGATATTTATACTACTCTTTACATGCCTGACACAACAAAAAAGTTCAAACCCATGAATGTCGTTGTGCTGATACTTGAGAGTTTTGGCAAGGAATATATAGGTGAGTTGAACAGGGATCTTGATGAAGGCAGATATGCAGGATACACTCCCTTTCTTGATTCCATAATCAGGGAGGGGCTTACTTTTGATGTTTCAATTGCCAACGGGCGTAAATCAATAGATGCTATTCCTTCCATACTGGCTTCAGTGCCGTCACTTGGAGTGCCCTACATTATCTCACCCTATTCAAACAACCGTATAAATGGAATAGCTGATCTGTTACGGAGAAAAGGATACAATACTGCATTCTTTCATGGTGCAGCAAATGGTTCGATGGGGTTTGATTCATTTACCCGGATTGCAGGCTTTGAACGATATTTTGGCCTTAATGAGTTCAATAACAGAGAGTATTATGATGGTATGTGGGGGATATGGGACGAACCTTTCCTGCAGTTCTTCGCTGATAGCCTGAATAGCTTCAAACAGCCATTCCTGGCTTCTGTTTTCACACTCTCTTCACATCATCCGTTTAAGGTGCCTGAACAATACACGGGAAAATTCAAAAAAGGGCCAAGTCCTATTCTCGAAACTATTGGGTATACTGATTATGCATTGAGGAAGTTTTTCAGCAGAATTTCTGATAAACCATGGTTTAACAACACTCTGTTTGTTATTACTGCTGATCATGCAAATGAACCTGTCCATTCTGAGTATAGCAATGATTATGGCAACTATTCTGTTCCTATTGTCTTCTATGCACCGGGTAGTACATTACATGGAGAAAGAAATGTTGTTGCACAGCAGATTGATATTATGCCTACCATTCTCAGGTATCTGAATTATGACAATGAGTTTGTTGCTTTCGGGAATGATCTGTTTGATGATTCATACCAGCACTTTGTTTTCAATACTGCTAATGGCAATTATCATCTTTATATGGGAGATTATCTTTTGATTATGGAAGGTGAAAGTGTCTCTGCCATGTATAATTATAAGACAGACAAGATGTTAACAAAAAATATACTTGGAACCGTTCCAGAGATACAAAAAGAGATGGAAATCAGGGTTAAAGCAGTAATGCAGGTATACAGTTACAGGTTGAAATACAATAAGATGACTCCAGGGGCTGATCAACTCATTGCTGGGCAATAGTGTCATTCCCCATAAGCACATTCAGTGAATTCTTTCTGACAGCAACATCAAGCGGGCCGTCGATGAAAACCGGTTCACCATCAATATGCCATCTCATTGTGCCACTGTTACGGACATGTATGTTCTCGGTTTTAATGACCTCATAGAACCATGATTTATGCAGGGTTTTATTGAAGAGTCTGATTGTCAGTTCCGGAGCCAGGACAATGGGAAAAGGCTTTATCAGTGATACATCTATTATTCCATCTTTGAATTCGGCAAGAGGTGAATTAAATGCATTGTTTCCATATTGTCGTGAGTTGGAAAACGATAGTGAGAATATTTTTTTTGATATTCTTCTTCCGTTTATTTCCATCTCTACATCAAGGGGCCGGTGTGACGACAATAATTTTACCACACTCCTGGCATAAGAGCGGAATCCTCTCATCCCCATTGTCTTAAAGTGGTGTGCCACTTCTGCTTCAAAGCCAAGGCCGGCAACATTCAGGCAGGGATTTGAACCAACGCTTATAGTATCTATTGATGAGATATTATGCTCGGCTATCTGTATAAGGGCAATGTTTCGGTCCATGTTCATCCCCAGTTCTCTTGCCAGACCGTTGCCTGAACCTGCCGGTATTATTGCCAGTATTTTGTCTGTACCAATGAGCATTTTACCAACCTCATTCACAGTACCATCGCCACCTATAGCAACAAAAATATCAAAGTCATTAATTCTCTCACTGACAATATGTGAGGCATCACCCGGGGCGCGAGTGGTTATGGTCTCAATATGTGTTCCGGGTTCAAAGAATGTTTCTGCTTCCTTCTTCTGCAACTTTTTATGGTGCCTTCCGGCTATGGGATTCTGAATGAACAGTATTCTTTTCATAACTACATTAATTGCCTGACAGATTGCTTATTGAAATAATGACTTTGTTGCAGGCCCGGCAAAGATAGTCAACTGATCGTTTAGCAAATGCATAAAACAAAAAAAAGAGCTGTTTTTTATGCAGCTCCTCCGTTGGTATTGTTTTCACTTTAAAAGCATATGGTATCTCAAGGCTCTTTCTTGGAGTCGTATGACTTGCTAATCGACTCATAGTATTTGTTATACAAGTGACATGATACTTCAACTGCATTGCCTTTGGTCTTTGTCGTGTATAGCTCTTTCTCGCCTACCCACTGCCATTCCCATTCTTTTATATAATTGTCATAATTTTTCTGATCAAAGGGTATGCCTTTAAGAAGATCATGCTCAACATTGTCAATAAAGCTGATCCATCTCTGCTTATAAAATCCGTTTATGAGACCTGACCACTGTTTACATGCATAGTCATTGATTCTGCAATTCTTGTCGCCCCATAATGTAATCAGGTTGCGGGCATTTCTTTCAAAGAGGTTTCTCTCCGCTTCATTCATACCCCATCGTTTTGCTGACTCAAGCCAGTCTCCAAGAAGAAATTCAGGGCGTGTGGCAAGGAGATCATCCATGTCAGTGAGAAGGGCAATAAAGTTATCACTATGGATTCTGAAAGACTCTGATTCTCCTTTCTCATAGTCAGAAGCCATCTGCTGTTGTATCACAGAGGCATAGTCAGCCAGTACCTGTCGTGTGATGTCTACGATGTCATACTGAAAACCATCGCTGGCCGACAGCTCCGGTGCTGCTTTTATCATGTAGTCCCATGCGGTAACAAGTTGTTTAGGGTCATATGGCAGACGTGTGTTTGATGTGCCACCAGGATTTGCTTTTAAAGTGGGTCGTGCTGTTATTATCGACTCTGGTCCTCCATTTGTTAAGGTGTCTGTGTAGACACTTCTGCTTAGCAGTTTCCAGGCCTTCACGGCATCACAGTTATCTGTTCCATAACGGCGAAGGGTATAATCATCAAGCCATTGATCAAGATCTATGGGAGTATCTCTCCAGACGTTTTCAAGAAAAAGGTCATAAACAACCGGATTCTGACCTATACCTTCCATTGTAAGGCCTATTCCTGAAAGGTTACCAGCCTTGGGGTCAGCCAGTACTTTTGCAGGCATATTTGCCACAACACTTATATTTCCAGAGAGGTTTATATTCTGGCCGAAGTTGTGTAGCATATTCCATATCCATGGTTTACCATAATAAGCAGCAGTACGGTTCCACACCGGATAACGTTCACTCCAGAGATCGAGTATTATCATTCTGTCATCTGGCACTGCTCCAAGCAATGCTTTTATTTCATTATCACCCCAGAACTTCCTGTCGTGGTAAAAAAGCCAGCCCTGCATAATCCATATGGCACTATCATCAGCTGTTGTCATTGACTCATATACCCTGCTGCTCATGTTGCTGAGATATCTCTCGCTGCTTGATGGTGGCTCATTCTCATTGAAAGTGTCAGCCGAATAGAAGTGATCTGTACCATATGTTCTAGTCTGCTCCTTGATGAAGCGTTTACCAATTTCAATAAACATTGGCTCATCAGGATCAAGGATACTCACCTCAGGAAAGCCGACCCATGTTGTTTTCTTTACTTTTATCTCAGGGTATTTTGTGCTCAGAGCTTTTGGAATATGTCCGGTAAATGCCGGTAGCACTGGTGTCATCCCAAAGGCTCTTTCGCGAGCAAGAATTTTCTTTTGCAGCACTTCATGTCCATCGATTATTGACTTTGGTAAAGGGCCACCCCAGCCATCCAGGTTTCCCATCCAAAACCAGTTG
>QKCK01000057.1 GCA_003245695.1 Bacteroidota bacterium
ATTGATTGAAGCTTATTTAATATTAGTATTGAGAAATATATTTGTGAAATTGAATACAATATAATGTATGAGTGCTATAGTTCGTGAAATAACACCATTAAAATCCGAGGATCTGTTTATTCTTTTAAACAACAAGAAGGCAAAATTTGACTATCAGATCCATTTCCATTCGGATTATGAGCTGAATATGATATGCAACACAAGCGGACGTCGTATTGTTGGGGATTCTGTAGAGGAGTTTAACGACTTTGATGTGATATTAATTGGCTCCAACCTCCCCCATGTCTGGAAGGCTCCGACAAATGAAGAGACACATGTCATTACCATACAGTTCCATGATCAGATACTTAATTCGTTTCTGATGAATAAAAGGGTTTTTACACCGGTGCGTGATATGCTTGAACGCTCTCAGCGGGGACTCGATTTTTCCGAAGAGACAAAGCTGAGAGTACGTGATAAAATATTTGCTCTCAGTCAGTCTCATGGTTTTAATACTGCTCTTGATTTCTTTTCTATCCTTTATGAACTTGCTACCTCACAGGGTCAGAGAAACCTTGCAAGCTCAACATATGACACCTCCACGGTGATCAAGGAATCAAAAAGCCGGCGTATAGCCAAAGTATGCAGTTATATCGAGGAGAATTTCAAGGAGGAGATTAAATTATCTGATGTATCGGGGCTTATTGGAATGTCTGACTCAGCTTTCAGCCACTTTTTTAAGAAACGGACAAACAGAAGTTTTGTCTCATATCTTAATGACGTCAGGATCGGTCATGCTACAAAAATGCTCTTTGAGACAACGCATAGTGTCTCTGAAATTGCTTATCTGTGCGGTTTCTATAATATCTCAAACTTTAACCGCATTTTCAGAAAGAGCAAAGGTCAGACTCCCAGTGAATACAGGGCTTCAATACAAAAGGTGTTGACGAAGTTTTAATCTTATCTCTTCTGTGAGACAAAGACAAAGGTTAGAAACCCTTTCTGAATAGTTGGCGCACTTTTATCTGAGTTGAATCTTGCCTTCAGGGCATAGGTGACTGCTGTCTCAGTCAGGCATTCATCAGATGTGGTCGATAACTGTGATGCCGGCGTTGCCTTTATTACATTGCCACTCTGGTCAACCTCAATTGACAAGGTTACCTGCCCGGCACCTTCACACTTATAGATAGGAATTGGCAGATAGGTGTGATGACGGCGTGTGAGATCGTAAAAGATCCTTGTAAGACCTTTGAATGTTACATTTTTCTCCGTCTCTTTTTCTTTAATCACATCCAGGGCCTTTTTCTCTTCATTGTTTACAGAAATCTCATCTTCAGACGACGCCTCAGCTTTTTTCTGCTCATCAATAAAGTTTGATTCATTCAGCATCCCGCTTTTTATCAGCTCCTCCTTAACCATATCCTGGTATTCTGCCGGATCAATATCAATAGGCTTGTCTGCCACATTCTTTGCTATATTAACTATCTGTTCTGCTGTTGCGTACTTCAGCATCTCATCTTCGGTCATCTGGCTCAGATCCTTCTCGGGCAAATCCTCAACATCCCGTTCTATCTCAATATATACCTCCTGGGCTGTCCTGTCTTTTAATGCGCTGATCTTTAGTGACATGAATATAATTGCTACAATCAGATGTGCAATTATTGTTGACATTACTGCTATAAATATTACCTCTTGTCTTCTCATCAGAGTACGAAATTATGAATTATTTTTGCAACTTTAATCTGGCGTTATCTTTACCTTGGAAGAAACTGGAGTAATACTATCACAGGTTTTCATACTGTCAATTGCAGTGATAGCCGGCGTTATTGCTGCAAAGACAAATGTAATGAGCAGAGAATCAAATGTATATCTCTCTAAACTCATTTTTAATATATCTCTCCCCCTTATGCTCTTTTCTAATTTCTTCAGGCTTGAGGTAACTCCCAGGTTGCTTTCTAACAGCATTATTGTTCTGATATTGTCTGCTGTCATTCTCTTATTCCTTCTTTTACTGGGGTGGCTATGGACAAAGATACTGAAGATGGATAGGGTGGAGGCTTCTGTTTTCAAGGCTCATTCTATGTTAGGGAATATTATCTTTCTTGGGTTCCCCTTAATTGCTTCCCTTTATGGAAAGGAAGGATTGCTTTATGCCAGTATGTTTCAACTGGTGTCAAATATTCTCATGTGGACCGTCGGCGTAATACTCTTCAGTCAAAGCAACGGTCGTTCATGGCAAAAAAGTATCCGGAAGGTGTTAAATCCAAACACTGTTGCAACTCTTACCGGTTTGACTGCCTTCCTTTTTTCTGTAAAACTGCCCGTTGTCATTTTAACCCCACTTTCAGGCATAGGTTCTACAAATACCTGGTTGTCAATGATGTATATTGGCGCCATGATGTCTTTCTCTGATGTAGGAGGTTTGTTGCGTCGAAAGAGTATTTACCTGATGAGTTTAAATCGTCTTTTAATTGCTCCTTTTATCGTAATCTCTCTCTTTGCTCTTTTAAAGTATATTGGCGTATCATTTGATAACCTTGTGACTTCTGTTGTTATACTAGAGATATCAGTACCTTGTATGGCATCTGTTGTTATCATGGCCCGGGAGTTTGATGCAGATGATAATCTGGCTATGGCAAACGTTTTTGTGTCAACCCTTTTATGCATAGTAACCCTCCCTCTGATACTCCTGATAGAGAGGGCCCTTCTCTGATAGAGAGTGGTATCAGAATTTGGCTGTTATCCTGAAGTTTAATCTCCTTCGCGTAAGAAAATTGGGGACGGCATACTCTGCTGAAGTCCCTTCACTGTTTTTGACAGTACTTATCCATGTATAGGATATGGTATTCCTTATATCAGCCAGATTGAATATTTCAGCTCCTATTGAGAACTCTTTCAGTATACTACCTGGTTTTCCTGTCATGTGACCGTTTATTTCCCCCCTGAGAACTTTTGAAAATCCAATATCTATCCGCCTGTATGATGGCATACGGAAATATGTATTCAGGTTATTATTATCATCTGGTGAAACAGGGACACCGGTTCCAAAGACAATGTTAACATGAGCTCTGAAATCAGGCCTTCCCGGAAGATAATCCTGAAAAAATATATTGGCATTAAGTCTCTGGTCAAATGGCGAAGGAAACCAGCCACTCTTCATTGATGGTATCTCCATCATTGATTTCATTAATGAAAGGCTGAACCATGATTCTGCTCCCTCAACAAACTCTCCGTTTACTCTCAGATCGAGGCCTGTGGTATAGCCACGTGCTATATTACCTCCGAAATATGATATCCTTACATTTTCAACTTTATATGGTATCAGGTCGTGCTGGAATTTACCATAAAACTCACCGGTAAACCTGAATGGACGGTCCCAGGCTATAAAGTCATATTTTATACCTGTTGCCAGATGCATTGATTTCTGCGACGTGAGTTTCTTTGCCTCTTCGCTGGAAAACTGCATTAACTCACGTCCGGTGACAGGTTGACGATAAATGCCGGCAGTAAAATACAGTGTAAGCCAACGCGATGGCATTATCTCCATTGAAACCCTGGGTGAAATGCCAATATCATTGTTAAATGTGTCATGAAATAGTCTTATCCCGCCGGTAAATGACACTCTGTTACTGCCAAGGATAATTCCAACCCTGTCAGACAGATATGCCTCGCTGAAGAGATTGTTGTATGAGCAGATGTTATTGTTTACTGATGTTATTTCAAGTCTCTCAACATCAGCTCCTATAGTGTATCCGCTTGAATCAACCCGTTCCCATTCATTGATAAAGATGTCGGTTTGCCTTAGCCTTGACGAGATACCCCAGTCAATGCTGTTGTTTTGCTTTTTAATACTCCCTTTGTAAGAGAGGGTATAAGTGTTATACAGGAGTCTGTTCCGCGCATGGTCAAGCCAGCTGCCTACCCCGACCTGAAGTGTGCTGTCGGGTTCCAGGTGGTCGCTTTCCATATCATTAATGGCATCGAGGCTGTAGGCACCATTAATGTCATAAGCCTCCATTTCAAACGCTGATAAAAATGATACTGAGATTTTTGATGAAAAGTCTCTTCCGTTGCCTGTTTCATACGTCAGGGTGCCAAATAAATTTCTGTAAAGATCTTTCTCACAACCGTCAAAATAGGCAAAAAGCTTGTATACTCCTGCTATCGACCCAAATGTTGTTGTCTGACTTTCGGGGATGAAATAAAACCTGTTTAAGGCTGCTGTGAGTAATACTTTAATCCGTGAATTTTTCCCTGTCTGTATGCCTCCATAGCCTTGAAAGTCAAAAAATGATGGATTGAACTCTCCTTCCTCGTCGAGTGTCTTAACCAGAAGAGCATTGGTCTTATATCTGATACCCGTCATATAATAATATTTCCCATCCTCAGACACATGGCCTGTTGTGGCAGAAGAAGTCAGCAGGCTGGCTGCGACAGTTGTCTCGTTTCTGACTGGCCTGCGATATTTCACATCAAGTACTGATGACATCCTGTCGCCATATATGGCGCTGAAGCCTCCGGGTGAGAAATCAACAGATGAAACAAAGTCTGGGTTGATCTGACTCAGACCTTCCTGTTGGCCATAGCGTATCAGATAAGGATGATAGATCTCAATGCCATCAATATATATCAGGTTCTCGTCATAACTGCCACCCCTGACAGAATATTGGTTGCTTAATTCATTATAAGAAGATACTCCGGGAAGAGTCATCAATACAGCTTCAATGCCACCTGATACTGACGGTATTGCGTATCCGGCTTCAACAGGTATCAGAGCCATACTGATATCATTCCTCCGGTTGGCAGTAACATTTACACTACCTGGGATTATCTCTTTCTCCTTGAGTACTATTACAGGCAGGGCAATGATACTTTTGTCAGCAATGAACTCTTCTATTACAGGAGCAAATCCGAGAAATGATATCTCCAGATGGTTAACGCCATCCAGAGAGCTAATGGCAAGTGAAAAATAACCTTTCTCGTCTGTATTGGATGTTGCTCCTGATTCAGTATGTCTGACAAAGGCTTTTTCTATCGCGCCGCCACTCTCATCAGTTACATATCCAGATACAACTGTTTCCTGGCCCGAAAGAGTAGTAGTTATTGTGATTGATATCAGAATGAAAAGTAAAAGTTGTATCCTGCATGGGGTACTCATTACTTCTTGATTTTTTTCTTTCTGACCTTTGCCTTTGTTCCTTTCTTTTTGTAAGGGTCGTTGTTTTTCAGCATGCCGGTCTTCAGTCCCTTTATGAACCTGCTCCATGCAATAGGGTTCAGCAGGTTATTCGCCGGCATCTGACCTCTGGTATAAAGATTATCTGCCATTTGTTGCATGGTATACCTGTATCCCATGCCAGGAGTAGCCTTCAGGTCGTCATAGAGTTGCTGTTTTACAAGCGCAATATTGTATTCCATAAACTCTGTTTCTGGTGTAGTTGTCTTTGCACCGGCAACTGCCTTTTTGAACTCAGAGTAAGTTTTCCACGGTAAAACTATAACCTCATCAATAGTGATGGTATCTCTTACAATCTGTACATCTGTAATATAGTTTGTTGAGCTTAGCTGTGGCGGAATGGTCAGTAGTGTCGCCCTGAATCCCGGAAGAGTAAAAATAATTGTATCACCAGGGGTACTTATTATCGAAAAAATACCTCTGCCATCGCTGGCAGCTCCTCTGTTCAAACTCAATGAATAAATTCCGACATTGGGTATTATCACTCCTGTTTCATCAAGGGTAAGCCCGTCAATCTGAATGTATTGTCTGTTATCTATATCCTGCCCGGCAATCTTAAAAACCGTTATAAGCATCAAAGCGGATATTAAAAATCTCCTTTTCAATCTTCTCTATTTGATTTGGGTTGTAAAGTAAACAATTATGCGTATTGATTTTAAAAAAATCCTTACTTTTAATATCCAAAGTTTATGCCATAAATGAAAAAGAAGAAAATTCTTGTTTTATGCACTGGTAATTCTGCTCGTAGTCAGATGGCTGAAGGCTGGATAAAATACTATGCCGGTAATGCTGCTGAGGTATGGAGTGCCGGAATTGAAGCTCATGGGCTCAATAAGTATGCAGTAAAATCAATGATGGATGCCATTATTGATATTTCACATCAGCGTTCAAAAACAACAGAAGAACTATCTGATATAAAGTTTGATTATATAATTACTGTTTGTGACAACGCAAAGGAAAACTGCCCCTATTTCCCGGGCGAAGCCGTCAGGATACATCATTCTTTCCCTGATCCCGCTAAAGCTACTGGCAGCGAAGAAGAGATAATTGAAGCTTTTAATAATGTACGTGACGATATCGAAGACTTTGTATTTGATTTTGTTCATGCCAATATCAGGTCTCTTATTCCGGAGGATATCGAAAGCATTGTCTGATGCCTGATATTGCTGTTTTTTGTAAATATCAGATTCATATTCCTTTATGCATTTTGCAATCAATTTACTATTGCTGATGACAATATTTTATTAAAACTCATCGCATGAGTTTTTTCATTTTTTTACTTTAAAAATCTAAGGATCTTTACCGTGTGGGCAATCGAAAAAAATAGAATAAATGATGAAAAAAACATTGTTGCTTGGAGATGAGGCTATTGCGCAAGGCGCCATTGATGCCGGGCTTAGTGGGATGTATGCTTATCCGGGAACCCCTTCAACAGAAATAATGGAGTATG
>QKCK01000113.1 GCA_003245695.1 Bacteroidota bacterium
TGGGTATATGAAACAACATGTTAAGGGCTATTGCTCCACCGAGGATCTCAGCCAGGGATGTTGAGACAGATGCCAGCATAGCAGAAGAGAGAAGCCACCTAGAGTACCTCTTTTTAACATAAATGGCAGCTGCCTCTGACAGACATAGCCCTGTTGCGATACCCAGGTGAGCCACATTATGCTGTAACAATATCAGCATGATTGTTGAGAGTGTCACCATCCACAGAAGCGAATAGCCAAAGCTTGCACCCGCAGCAATGTTTGACGCCCAGTTACCGGGGTCAATGAATCCAACTGTAACAAGTAATCCGGGGCCAATGAATCTTAATATCTCAAGGCCTCCAAACCTGGCCTTGTAACCTTTACGGTCAATATCTCTAAAAATCTTAAACATCTTCTCTTTCTAACAAATTAACTTACTTTTCTGTTCAGCTTAAGCTCAATCATCATTTCATCTGCTACAGACTGAATCCTCTTCCTTATGAGTCCACACCTTTCACCTGAAGTCAGTGAATCATCTGACTGATCCATCATTAACTGAATCTCCTTTAGCTTATCAACAGGTAACAGTGCACAGCTGAGGCAAAAGAAACTCTTTGACCTTCCGTCATCAAATCTCTCTAACATATCTTTCAGAATGTTCATCCGCATCAGTTGCTGACTCAGAAAATCATCATATCCTCCTGACTTTATCATGTTAAGGTTAGCAAATACTCTTTGATGTGTCACAAAAGAGTCATAACCGCTCTTCTCAGCATCAAAGCGTTTGCAAGGGTAGTCACCGCACTCAGCACACGTCTCCAATCCTCTTTTTACAACGCAGCATGAGATAAAACCACATGAGGGATGTTTATCGCTAAAACCGGGGCCGTCACAACCCGGGCAGACAGAATCACCTCTGGTATGATAGCGAGGACATAATCCGCAGTCAATGCCGCAACATGAAATAGTATTATAGACTTTGATCATATGTGTAATAATAGTCTGTGGTTCAATCAGGGCGAAGATACCAATTCATAATCGAAAGTATATTCCTGAAATTTACCTGTTGAAAACATCCATCTTATCTGTAAAAGAAGACCATGAATGCTATAAAAGAATGATAATGATGCATTAAACCCATTATCGCCGGTGAATTCACCGCTTACAACCCTGCCTGTTGCATCTGATTCAAAGACAATTGTGCCGTTTAACCATCCGTCGAGATTCTTCAGATAAGCTTTCACAAGATCACCATCAGTATTATAGAGGTAAGACTCAAATCCATAAAGAGTGTCGGCTTTGAAAAAATTTCTTGTTATCAACCTGTCCCGATCATCATATACATAGGTAAACAATGCTGTACTGCTGTCTGGATAAAGTCTGTCAGAGGAGAGCAGTTTCCCAGTATCATCATAGTGGTAATAAGTTTTCGTAGACAAACCGTCATTTCGGGTATAAATCTTGGTTGCAAGCATCCCGGCCTCATTATAGTAATAATATGACGGGCCGGTGATCTCATCATTATATGAGTAACTTTCTCTTATGACCCTGTTTCTGGCATCACCTGTAATGTAAGGTGTTGAGTAGAATCGTCTGACGGAGACAGCCTTTGAATAGATGTAGGTAAATGACTGACTCCACTCTCCATTGAAATCCCATAACTCTTCGATAAGGTTACCATCAGTGTCGTAATTAAATGTCACCTCTCCTAATGTTTCACCATCAGATGACAGAAAACCCTTACTCTTCCTGTTCTTTTCATCATAATCAAGAATAAGTGTACCAGTAAGCCATCCCTTGTATTTTCTGAACTCAGCCTTTACCATAACACCATCATCATAGAAGTAAGATGCATAACCTGATCTGCCATCAGAGCGATAAAAATGTTCATATATCTTGTTTCCGGTACTGTCATAGCAGAAACGTTCAAAAGATGTCAGTCCGTCAGAGAACTCTCTGAAGGCCGAAACCAGTTTCTCATGTGAATCATAAACATAATAGTTATCAGAAGAGCGGCTCCTGTCATCAAGTGACCATACTGAACTGATAAGGCGTCCGTTATCGTCATAACGGAACAGGGTGGTTCCCTTTTCACCTATACTGTTCACGTACAGAAGCTCTGTAACCCTGTATGAGCAGGCTGCATCACCAAAAGGCTGTGAATAAAGGCTGCTACCAAGAGATACAGCAATAATCAAAAGAAGTATTTGTCTTTTCATTTTATTGTTTTCTGTTTACCGGGTGTCAGAAAAATATTCGCATAATGAAGTCTCTGTTATTTCAACCAGGCTTCAGTCTGGTTTATAAAGTGAGAACTTATAAATTTTAAATCTATCATTGCAGATAATGCCTGATCACTATTCCAAAGGTTCATATTTAAAATTACTGAATCTGACACTACCCTTACCCATCGACACCAATCCTATACGCAGACTTAAAAAGTCATTTAATGCGTTATGGTGGTAACCTGACACCTCTAAAGAGGTCTCACTCTTTATCCATTTTTCTCCGTCGGTGCTATAATAGAGCCCGACTATATTGTCAATGTTTTTCAGCATCAGGAAGACATGACCATCTAACACATTCTCTTCAGCAACAAACTGCCATCCTCTAAGGTTAGTAAGGATGTCATTATTATCTGCCAGTATGCCTGAGAAGGCTTTCTGGCTGTAGAAAAGCACCAGTCCCCCAACAGCTTCTCCCTCTGTTTCGACCTCAACCTGTGCAGTGTATGAATGGTCAGTGGGTATAAAAAGCAACGGGGAAGAGCCGGCAAGCGAAGAACCCTTACCATTAACAACTATAGCGTCATTCTCAAGGGTAAACCGCAGGGTATCAAATTCGCCAAAGAACTTCCATAGAGGATTCAGGGTATTGTCTCCAGTGCAGAAGTTATAGGAGTATGAGACATTATAAGGAGTAATGTCAGGCTTTTTTATTGGTGCATCAATCTCAAACCCATCGGGGAGTTTGAACCATCCATCATCTGTCCAGACCAGGGGAGCAAGTAGTGTCTGGCGTCCCATATTATAATGCCCTCTCTCATATCCATGGAGTATCATCCACCAGCTACCGGAGGCATCTTCAAATACTGTAGCATGTCCTACGGAGCACCATTGGTCAGTGTCGTTATGTGCACGTATAAGGGGGTTGAAAGGAGAGTTCTCCCAGGGGCCCAATGGTGATCTTGAACGTGCTGAGATGACCATATGTCCGGTAGCAGGGCCGGCGGTCCCTCCTTCTGCAACGGTGAGGTAATAATAGTCACCATGTTTAAAGAGTTTAGGCCCTTCCATACAGAAGCACTCAATAGTCCAGTCTCGTGGCACCGGCCAGCCATCGTATGAATGACGGAGATCACCAACAACAGAGAGTCCGTCACCTGAAAGAGGGACAGAGGCGCCGCTGCTGAAATAGAGATAACGGTTGCCATCATCATCGGCAACATGACCAGGATCAATATAACCAACCTTAAGGTCGACAGGATCACTCCAGGGCCCTTTTACGGAGTCAGCAGTGATAACATAATTGCTATTGTTGGCTGGGAAATAGATATAGTACCTGTTATTATATTTCACAAGGTCAGGGGCCCAGACAGAACCGGTATACTTAGTCAATGCACTGCCCACAGGAGCCCAGTTGATAAGATCCTTTGAATGCCACACAGTAAGCCCGGGGTAATATTCAAAGGATGAATTCACAACATAATAATCATCACCATCAACAAGAATACTCGGGTCAGGATAGTCGCCTGCAAAAATGGGATTCATGAAGAAACCTGATTCTGATGCATCTGTCTCTGGCTGCTGTGCATTTAGTATCAGTGATGTCACTGATATGATTAAAAAAAGAAATCTCCTTTTCATATATAGTATTTTATTCTGTCCGGGGATTCCGGGAATCATTCATTTGTTTTCATAACTCTCCACCAGTTCAATGGTATGCAACAACAATTCGGGTCCGCCATAAAGACCGTGTCCTGGAATCACTATCTCAATATCCCGGCACCGCTCCATTATCTTCTTTACTGTCATACTCCATTCATACACAACCGCATCAGAGAGGTTGCCCAGACTCTCAGCATCATTTGATTTAATAAGGCACCCCCCAAAGAGTATCTTTTCATCCGGCAACCATACAGTTATATTGTCAAACGAATGTCCTCCACCAAAGAAATGGCACTCAATCGTCTCTCCGTTAAAATCAAAGTTAAGTGAATCAGTAAATGATATTGAAGGAACAGGCAAACCCAGTTCCACACATTTTTCCACAGTACGGGAATTTGCCACTGATTCCACTCCAATACTCTTCAGGTAGCCGAGTCCGCCAAGACAGTCACCATGAAAATGTCCTCCTATAAGCTTAACGACATCAGATGCTAATGAGTCTCTGATAAGAATTGTGAGTCGCTCGGTCTTGTCATTGTCCATCGGAGTATCAATCATCAGAGCCTCTCCGTTTCTGATAATAATCAGTCCGTTGGATGCAAACCATCTATTTTCGTCAGACTGATGCCACGTGACATGAATAAATACAGAATCGCCCAGAGAAATGAGCTGAATATCATTTGCAGGTGTAATCATGTCGTTTATCTGAGCCGCCAGAGGCAACACAGCTGTAAAAAAGAGTAAAAAGATAAAAGCCTTCCTCATCATCGTCAAAGTGTTATTGCACTAAGGTAGGCTAAAGTCTGAAAAGTTGAAAGTTTATAAAGTCAAAGTTGGGTAATTGCCTTCTAATTAACGATAAACACATAAACGACTAAACACATAAACGACTAAACGCATCAACGACTAAACACATCAACGACTAAACACATCAACGCATCAACACACCTCACCTCTTACATTTATTAAACATTAAAGGCAGGAATCAGAACCATGAGCTTAGTCAATAAAAACAGCAGAAGTATTTATCAGTTTCCCCAGCCAGATTCTGCCATTGTTTTGCTGCAATTCAGACTTTTCTATCTGGCTGCTCAGTCCGGGATAGTTGAAATATGCTGTATAGTTGCCAGCAGGAATGTTATCAAAGCTATCATAGGTTATGGAAACAGTCTTTACACCATTACCTTCCAATACAGAAAACCAGCTGCTTTCCCACAGATCGCGCGGATCAGGGTAGGATACTGCCAGATTATTGGAGTACTTATTATACTGTGCGTCATACAATGATAAACCATTGGTATAGTAGTGAAACAGACCTAATCCCATTTTATCAGGGTCAAGTATCAGCAGGTCTTCTGAATCAAGATTAGTAATCTGTAATGTAATTTTCACCGAACTTTCTGACAATTTCTCTATTGAAAGTATCTCACCAGATAATCCTCTCTTGTATTTATTTTCTGCTATCAACGATTCAATAATCTTAGGATCACTTCTGGGGTCCTCATTGGTTATGCCTTCACTGTTTGTGTAAGATCTAAAACTGACAGGAATAATGTAATCATTGTAGAATGAAGGGCAGCACTGGATATAAGGGCCTACCGGTAAATATGAAGAGTACAATGGATAAACCCCTCCTGAATATATCTTTTCTGCATCAACAGAGACTGAGAATGTTCCCTGATCTGACAGGGTAAAATTATTACCATCCTTTAAATAAATAAGGTGGCTTGAGAAGTCATAAAAGTCAATGACTTCAGAGTTATAGAGAATATCATTATTTATCTCCAGACAAAATCCATCTTTGTTATCACTTTCACAGCTCAGTACAAAGAACAGGAGAGTTACAAATAATAAAAGAGATGACTTATTCATGTTTTTGTTTATTATATGATGACTTTTCACGCAGAATGGTTGCTTAAAAGTATGAAAATCAAAGATAAAAACAAATTTTTTAACTTTTTACAGTGAAAATTTCCCATTGAATCTATCAAGTCGCCGGTATCAATAATATCAAAATCAGGGAATGAAATTATATACTGCATCTGCAGTAATGAGGTAAATGTTTAAACCTATTACTATACTGCGGTTAACGGAATGAGAAATCCCAGCATACTGCCAAGTATGATTGTCATAGAGATAACAGGAATTAGTGTACGTGGCTCCTTTGAACCTATCAACACTGCACACGGGGTCATTACCATCAGAGCAATAATGATGCCCTCGAGAACGGGATGAATATTCAGGTTCACTGCGGCTATAAAAAAACCGGTAACAACCCACATGGTAAAGGCTGAAATATTTGCATCCCAGGTCAGTCTCTTTATTATCATGGGTATTACATCAATTACACCGGCAATTATGCCAAGCAGAATACCAGTTAATATCAGATTCATATTTTAGCGTTTTTATTTCTATTCAAACATCAATAATCATATGCACAATGAATTCGGGTTAAAGATAGATAATCTCTTCAACAGAGCAGAAATGAACTGGTAAACCCAAATACACTTTTAACACATACCTCAATATATCAATTATTTAAAAATTACAGTAATGATATGGAGTACCATGCTTCAGGGGTAATGGATGATCCTTCAAGTCGTTTTGTTTGAACCCACACTCTGAGATGCCAATTTTTACTCTGTCACTCCACTTTCTGTTATGGAAAACAGTCTCTGTTCATTATCAATCTCAGCTGATACGCCATAAGGTATGGTAAAAACGGGTGATGTATGACCGAAATCCATTCCTGTAACAATGGTTAGCTCTTCATGTCCCTGTT
>QKCK01000230.1 GCA_003245695.1 Bacteroidota bacterium
GCTCATCATACCTGACATGCTGAGCCTGAAAAGAGGCAGGAGTATATGAAAAACCGAAGAAATGCTCCTGGCTGCTGTATTCTCTCCGTGCCAGCACCGAAACCACTCCTGAGTCAATCCCACCGCTGGCATGTGCCCCTGCAGTAAACCGACTGTCGCACCGTATCCTGACAGCGTCATTAACAAGATCTGTCAGGTCCCTCACCATGACATCATACCCCATAGCCCTCTCTTCACTTACCTCTGCAGGATCCCAATAGCGGGTTAATGTCATCCCCCTTGCAGAGTGATGCAAATAATGGCCGGGGGGCAGCTTCATGACACTACTGACAGGGGTCTTACGCCTGTCAACATATTTTAAATGCCCCAGAAGATAGTCAGGGTCAATGATCTCATCGTGATGAAAAGCCCGGCAGAGAGCAATAATGTCGGTAGAAAAACAGAGAGATCCTTCAACAGTGGTATATGCCACTGGCCTTATACCCACATGATCCCTGAAGAGAAAGGCCTCCCGGGATGATGGCCGGCCAATGAAAATCGCAAAGTCCCCATTAAGCCTTTTAACAAATGATGGGCCTTCATTAAGAAAAAGGACTGTAATCAGTTTGGGATCAGGTATATGCTTCTTTATCCCGCATTGCTCAAGAAGCTCCTTGCTGTTATATATTGCACCTGAGAAGAGTACAAGTATATCATTTATGTCATCATAATAACTGAGGTCGTGCCCTTCATATGGCAGTCGGGGATGAAGGAAGAAACCGGCAGAGAAGCTACCGTGATCTTTTACGGGATGATATGAAAGCATGCCATCACCCATTGCCCTGATGATCCGATCCATCAGTGATGATATGTCAGCCCTGCCTCCGGGCCTGAAACATCCTGCAATCATCTGCTATTTTTTTCCCCCTGTCCTATCTGATTAAACGACTAAACGCATCAACGCATCAACAACTAAACGTATCACTCTTACGCTCGCCCCATAACAAAGTCATAACCCGGGGAATTCCCATGGCCTCTCTTTCTCTTTCAAATTCAGATTTTACGTTCCGGCAGAAACGCCATCACTACTCACATGCCACTACCATGTCTTTCCGGCAGGCGTGCCTGACTTACCCGCAGCCTCTGCTCCGGCAACGGATCCACTGAATGTGTCTCTCCTGATGCTAAGTGACTTAACAACAGGCTTCGTCCAGACTTTCTTTTTGTTTTGCTGCTCTTTCATCGTTTGATAGTAAGCGCAAGGTATAAATAATGTTGTGATTGACAATAATTTTTATGGTGCAAAAGTAGCATTTTGTTATTTAACAACAACCATTTATGCATTTTTTTATTGCTTTTTCACCTGCTCATTGCCTGAGTTTAACTGTAAGGTCGTTTATGCTCTTTATGTTTATCATTGCTTCTGAGAGCTGCCTGACATTAACACCTTTACTTCCACTCTTTAGTTTTTCAATATCACTCTGCAACAGGCTGAAATCAATCATACCCAGGTCAGGGTTCTCTCTCCATCTGTCTGTCTCATCAAACATTTTCTCAGCATACTGTTTCACCACTCTCCGGTAGTTCTCCCAGCATACAGGGTCATTCTTATCCTCATGTCTGAGAATCTCTGCAGGAAGTATATCTCTCCCCAGCGACCTCATTAGCTCCCTGCTGCCTCCTGCTTCTGCCAGCACTGCCGATGGTATTGCCAGCATATACTCAACTATACGTCTGTCAAGCAAGGGATAACGGTATTCAACACCGTGGTGGTAGCCGTTGATTGCCCAGCTCTCACATCGTTCCGGAATATAATATGTGTCCAGCAACCTCAGATGACGCTGCCGCCGCGAGGTGTAGAAATAAAAATTCTTTACAGTGTTTCTGTCACTCTTCTTAAAATTCCTTTTCAGGTAATATACATCCTCCCTCAGTATCCTGGCAGTGGTACGGTCAAGGATACCCAGTGCCGGGAATATAATGTGATATAACATCCTGCCTGGAAATGCCTTCAGCTGTCTCAGACCATTGTATCTCAGGAAAAGCTTCAGGTTAAGGCCTCTCAGCAGGTCGGTACCCACGCCGCTATGCCCTGTACTTATAAACTCATCTCCGCCAAAACCACTGAAGAGCAGGTTTACCCCTCTCTCTGAGGCCTGCTCCACCGTCTTTGCCTCAGGATAGTATCCCAGGTTATAATAATATGATGTGACATATCGTGCCAGGTCGTTCACATTCATATCTGAGAAAAGCGGCATGATATCATTTTTCGAACACAATGCCCTTACCCGATCTCTCTCATCATATTTTACCTTTTCAGTCACATTCTCTTCCGGTGACCACGAGAAACCATAAAAGTGAGTCTGAGAATTATACTCCTGTCTTACCAGTGCTGATACTATCCCTGAGTCGAGTCCGCTTGTTACATGCGCCCCTGCATTGAACCTGCTGTCGCATCGTATCCTTATCGCATCATGAAGTATTGCTCCCAGATCATCAATCACCCTTTTGTATGACAGCTCCCTGTCAATTACAGTATCCTCCGGACACCAATACCTGGTTATGCTTCGTCCCGATCCTGTGAATGAGAGATAATGACCCGGCAGAAGCTTCTTTACCCTCATAACCGGCGTACTGCTATAGTCTATCAGCTTGAAATATGATAGCAGGTATTCACTGTCAATAGCCTCATTCTGTGAAAACATCATGGATAACCCCATTATGTCAGATGAGAAGATAAGCTCTGTCTCTGACAATGTATATGCCATAGGGCGTATGCCAAGATGATCGCGGAAGAGAAATGAGTTGTCACTCACGGGCCGGTGAATGAAGAGGGCAAAGTCACCATTAACCCTCTTTACAAAGTCAGGCCCCTCATCAAGAAATAATAGTGCAATAAGTTCCGGCGTTGGTATATTTCTGTTTATTCGCCTTGTCTTTAAAAGCTCCTCACGATTGTAAATCACCCCTGACAGAAGAACAGCTATATCAGACGACTCATCTGTATATATGAAATCAGAATGGGTATAAGGTAATCGTTTGTTAAGGAAATATCCACCTTTAAAGCCATAGAACTCAACGGCATGATATACAAGATCTTCTGTTCCGGTTATTTCTGCCAGCCGCTCTGTATACCCTGGTACTGACGGTGATCTGTCCGTTGTCAGGCAGCCGATAATCATCTTTTATTATATGAATATAATGGATTGTACTGCACCCGGAAGATCAGGCTCTTGTCCCTCCCAGACGTTCAGGCTTTCCCTTTGAACCGCTGAAGGTATCCTTCTTTATTGTCAGTGCCTTAACAACAGGCCTCTGCCAGCGCTTCTTCCTATTTTCCGTTTTATCCATTCAGGTAAAAATCCTCCCCGTAAGTGACTTTAATAAGATTATAACAAAGATATCTGCAAAATGTTAATTATCAATCTCTTTTTTTAACATTAAAAGACAAATAACTCTTTATAATCGCCATTGCGGGCTACAATCTCGAAATCACCGGCTGTTATCCAGGCGTGTGCGATAAGGTTATCCCCCTCTTCTTTTGCCAGTCCCAGTGATAGTTGTGAGAATATCCTCCTGTGGTTGAGCATCCTGCGTGCTGCCAGTGACTGCACCAGACAGCGGTTCTTCCATGGTGTATAACGCGTTGTCGAGAGGATGGCGTTGCGTATACTGAGCAGGATTCCCGGTGTGATCATGTTGATATCTGCCGCGTTTTCTCTGCCGGTGTTTACAGCAAAGAGTACTGCTATCCTCCTGAAGGGTATTATCTTTAGCACTAACCCTGTGTATAGCTGCTGAAGCCATGCCTCAGCATACAACAGCCGTTCACCGGATGATAATGCTATCAGTTTTCCAACTACTGACATAAAACATTCGCACTGAAAAATTATTCAAACAGAAACCTATATACCCTTTAATGCTGCTAACAGTCAATAAGCCTCTCTACCTCCCTGTGGAGATCTTCTATCAGCATGTCAGCAGGGCGGATGATCGTGATCACTTTTGTCTCTTTCACTATCTGCAGAAGCTGTTTCATATACTCCGCCTCTGATGAAGGCATTCCTCTGAGCATCTCCCACATGCACACCTCGCTGCGCAGCATGGCAAAGGCCTCCGCAGGTGGCGGATGGTGTGTCTCCAACGTGCCTGTTTGTGCCACCTCTATCCTTATTATTGTATGCAGAGGCTGATCATCAAAGGACGCAGGCTCGGCAGTAAGATAATGCTTTCCCGTGCCCGCCTCCGCCAGACGCAGACGACGGCTGTCGGGTGAGAGTTGCTGTATACTGTCACCCGTTAGTTTTATCTCCCTGAAGAGTGGCCTGATATATGGCATTGATCCCCTGAAGACCACTGCAGTGAGATCGTCTGACAGAAAACCTGCGCCGTCCATGACATATGATGCTGTCAGTGATGACTTACCTGCTCCCGTCTCTCCCAGTATCATTATTCCCTTGTCGTTCCTCATGAAGCTGCTGGCATGAAAGTTTATCATCTGCCTCTGATGCATCAGGGCAACAAGCACCTGCGACTCCAGCACCAGCTTTACCCATTCAGGGTCAGCACCCTCTTCGGTAACATACTCCACAGTATCACCACCGCGTACATAAAAACACCCTACCCCGGTAATGGTTATCAACACCTCTGATTCCGAGACACAGTATTCTCCGGAGGTATACAGAGGTGAGCTGACTTCAGGCAATTTGTCAACCCGCCTGATTCCGACATCATTTAAGGGAAATGACTGAGGCATTGGGAGTGAGACTTGAGATTTGAGATTTGAGATTTTAAAGGGGAATGAGCTAGAGGATGATCAAATCAATGACACCATTTATCAGGGTTATTAATCATCGAAATCAGCATTTTGCGTACCTCATCATATTGCGTAATCAGCACCTGATACTCTTCATAAGAAATATATCTGGTTTCAAATGAATATTTCAACCATGTTTCGGTTTCATACTCCTCACCAAGAGCGTCAGAAAGTTTGCTGATAAAAGCCTTTGGATATTTCCTCTTTGCCCATGATTCAGCTATACAGGCAGTTACAGAACGTGAGGATCTCCTTATCTGGTCCGTTAATGCAAACTTTTCTTCCTTTGGAAAAAGCCTTGAACTATCGAAAACCAACATTGCAAGATCGAATGCTTTCTGGAAAACTATAAGTTCATTAAACGATCCAACTGTACTCATTCGCTTACATTTCGTTTAGCACAAAAATGTCTTCCTTCTCATATCTCACATCTCAGGTCTCATCCCTCATTCCTTACTCCTTCGGTTTCTTAAACGTCACTCCCACTTTTACGTTGATGAATGATGAGCGGATGTTGAAGCTCTGGACAAAGAGGCCGGCGCCGAGGTTGAGTGAGAAGCGGTCGCTCACCTCGCGGTGTAACCCTATGCCCGGGTTCATGAACACTGAGTTGGGAACACGGAAGGGAGAGTATTCGATCATGAAGCCGCCATCGGCAAAGATATAGGGAGTATAGAGTCTCTTGTTGAACATATATCGCAGATCGAGGAAGAGAGGTGATGTGAATCCGCCGTCATAATAGTGCAGACCGACACCCAGGCCGGTACGGAAGTGTTTGTTTATCACATAGCCGTTTATATCTGTTATCCCTCCGAAGTATGTTGAAAAGGGAACATTTATCTCTGACAGTCCATAGCCTGCTGTCAGCTCGGCGTTATTGAAATATCCCGACACATCCTCAGCCCATAGTGAGTCGAGCAGAGCCTCTCGTTCAGATACTGCCTCCTCAAGCTTTATCTGTTGCTGGTCAATCACATCGCCTTGTTGAGTCTTGTCCCTGTTACATTGTTCAAGCATCGACTGCATGTATGCTATCTGCGACTTGAGGGAGTTGGCGTCGCTCTTCAGTGTCTCGTTCTCGGTGGTGCTTTTGTCGAGGGCAGCCTTCACCTTGTTGTATTCGGTACGGTAGCTGTGTTCCCTGGAGGCAAAGGCAACATTCTCGTTTGTCAGCCTGGTGCTTTTCACCTTTTCCTTTGCCAGGTTATCGCTCAGCAGGTTTTTGTCGGCCATCAACACATTATAGCTCGTGGTGCTCTGCACCAGGGCATCAGAGAGTGAGTCGGTGGTATGCAGGTAGAGTATCTCCCTGTCAGCCATCTGCTGTTCCAGCAGTTTCAGCTCCTTCTTCTTGTCTGAAAACAGTAACCCTCCTGTCAGCAGACTTCCTGCAAGTACTGCTGTGCCCAGCCATATGACACCAGGTCCGGCAGCAAAAATACCCTTCCGTGGCCTGGCCTCCTGATTGAAACTATCCATCTTTCTAAATTATTGTTTGGAGTTATAAATATATGAAATATATGGAATTACACCAAAACAGTGTCTGCCCCGTAACAACCCGCCGTCCCACCTCTTTACGCTCATCCCTGATTTTTAACTCTTCCCCCCCTTACTTTTATCTCTTTCCTTTTATCTTTTGTCTTGAATTTCTAACTAAACCATCACCACTTCTTCCAAAAGTGATTTAAATAATAGACATATACCAAATTTGAGGTCCACTTCCAGCCTGCAAGGGCGGTAACAAAAAGTACATCAAGCAGAAGAATCCGTTACTATTGCAGTGAGGATAACCGTTTCAGGTTGAAACTAGTTAGATAAAAATCATATCCTGAATAT
>QKCK01000321.1 GCA_003245695.1 Bacteroidota bacterium
CAGCAGTCACAGGTGTCAGTGGATCAGGATAATCAACACTTGTTGAACATATACTTTTCAAAGATGTCTCAAACAGGCTTGCAGGAACAAGTATGCCTACAGGTCATTTTTCTGAGTTGAGAGGTGATATAGGCTCAATCACAGCCGTTGAGATGGTTGATCAGAATCCTATTGGAAGGTCAAGCCGTTCAAATCCGGTGACCTATCTCAAGGCTTTTGATGATATCAGGAAGCTGTATGCTGAGCAGCAACTGGCTGTTCAATACGGATTCAAGCCGGCACATTTCTCATTTAACGTTGAAGGCGGGAGGTGTGAAGAGTGTCAGGGTGAAGGAGTTATCAGAGTTGAGATGCAATTTATGGCAGATGTCATTCTAACATGTGAGACATGCAAGGGGATGCGCTTTAAGAAGGAGGTCCTTGAGATAAAATACCATGGAAAGAACATACATGATATCCTTGAGATGACTGTTGATGAGGCTATAGAATTCTTCAGTACCAAAAAAGAGAAGATATGCAAGAAAATAACAGAGAAGATAAAGCCTCTTTCAGATGTTGGACTTGGGTATGTCAGTCTGGGCCAGTCATCATCAACATTATCCGGAGGAGAGAGTCAGCGTATAAAACTGGCATATTTTCTTGGCCAGGAAAGAAACTCCGGAAGCATGCTTTTTATATTTGACGAACCGACTACCGGTCTTCATTTTCATGACATCAATAAACTGATGAAATCACTTAATGCCCTTGTTGAGAATGGCCATACAGTACTGCTTGTTGAACACAACCTCGATGTGATCAGGTGTGCTGACTGGGTTATAGATATGGGACCTGAAGGAGGTGAATCGGGGGGTGAGATTGTTTTTGAAGGCACACCCGAAGATCTCATTAACGAAAAGAGATCATACACCGGAAAATATCTGGGGGAAAAAGCTGACAGACAAAATAACGAATAGAAAAAAGGCGGGTTTGACCCGCCTTTTTTTATTATTTGGTTTTGAATCCGAACATTATCGCCACACAACCGCTGGCTGGAATTTCTCCTGATGTCTCAAAAGTACTAACCTTGACAACTATCTTCAGTTGCTGGCTGGCCTCAAGCTTAAAGTCCCAGATGCGCTTATAATCATCATTTTTATTATTATATAAAACTTTTCCGGTTGCATCAAGCACTGAGAATTCTATCGGAGGAAGACCTTCTGCACCACATATAGCAACCCTGTATTCCATATCAGAGTAGAATGTTTTATACAATTCTGCCTCTTCACCTTCGACCAGTACTGCAGCATGATAGTTCCCGTCATGGAGATAGGCTCCAAGCTCCTTTTTACACATTGATTTGGCAAAACCTTTACACTGTGCATTAACATAATTGCTAGCAGTACCGATGATAACAACTGCTAAAATAGTAACCCTGATAAGTTGTTTCATAGCAACACTATTTTACATAAATATTTCTAATCTCCGATATCTTGTCCTTAATCTCAAGGAAAAGCTCAGGTTTTATATCTGAACGGGCTGAGCCTTTTATTTCTGTAATACCTGTCTCCTCATTAAATTTTGTCTGTGAAGGGGAACCAGATCGTGGTACTTTGTCAAATAATACTTTTAATTCCCTGACAGAAACAAGAAGGTCCTGTATAGAACTGTTTTCCTCATATGCCGATAGCATGCGTACAAGGTCATCAACTGAGAGCTTCTGATCAAGTATTGTAGCAACTATTTTATTACCCTTGAAGTTCTTCATATCAACAAGGTTTGTAGATATGTACAGACCTTCAATAAATCCGCCTGTAATTATCATTGCAGCCACAGTGTGCTGCTCATCATCAGCCAGATAAGACTGAGAGTTGAGGAATGTTTCTGAGACAACCTCCATAATGACATCCCTGTTATTGATATTTTGCTCCAGTTTTTCAATGGTGCTCTCATCTATTGCATCCAGAATACCAAGTCCTTTTGCCATGGTTTCTGCTGCCTCCATGTAATTTACTATCTGGGAGGTTTGGTCATACATGCTTGCAAAACTCAGATCACATGTATATATTCCAAGGTTCAAAGCCAGGCTTTTACTTGTAGTATAATTACTCTGATTATCAGTTGGATTCATTAAAGTCTCGTCAAATGTTGCCCCTGCACCTTTAATCAGTTGTGCTATCTCAAGTGGAGTGGGAAGAGCATTGAAAACTTTCTCGGCTGTTTTAAATTGTTCCATTAGCTCATCATCAACCTTAACTGTCTCTGTTGTCTGCTTTTCCGTCTCACCTTTATTTTTCCCTGTCTTACAGGAAGATATGGTAAGACAGAGAGTAAATACAATTAATGCAGTTACTCCCGGCAGATAAAGAAATTTTTTATTCATAGTGGCTTTTATTTAGTTCATAGGCTAATATCCGACTAAATTACCATATATTTTTTACATTTCAAACATGGGATAAAGTAATTAATTGTCGCTAAATTTGCCCAAAAGGCTCATTATGATAAGGTCCGAAAAGAAACTGACTGAGTTAGGAAAGATACTTGATAGTGGTAAACATACTGATATTGAAGCTGCAATAAAGGCTTTGCGGGATGAGGAGCCATATTCAGGTGCAATTTTATTGCTTGCATCATTCTATGAAAAGAATAAAGACGAGGGGCTGCGATCAATCACAAAGTCATTCTTCAACGACATAAAGGAGAAGACGGCTACAGGAGAAGTAATTGAGGCGCTGACGTCACAACTGAGTCAGGATACTACCGCAATGATTGCTGCATCATGCTGGCAATCAGGGCTTGATTATTCCGGTTATGCCATAACAATTGCAGAGGTATACCTGAAGAATGATTTCATGACATCAATAGAGTGCTTTACTATATTGGATACCTGCTCCGCCTCTATTACAGAAGAGGATAAAAGAAAAATAGTCTCTCTTCTTCAGGATGAGCTTTCAAAACAGGAAGCCTCAAAGCAAAGGCTTACCAGTGAACTCATATCTATCTTTAAAGACTAGGCTCTGTTATATATACGAGCTATAGTGTTTCATGAATTGAGTTCTCTCAAACAGTGAAGGATTTTCAACATTTCTGTAATTTAAAAGCCCCCGGAACTGTCTTATTGAGCTGTACTCTTTTTCAATCATCCAGTTAAGGATGCCGTTGTTTATCTCTTTTATAACTGAGAATCCTTTTTTATAAAGAGCAGAGCATACCTGAACTGAATCAGCGCCGGCAAGCAAATATTTGATCGCATCTTCAGCACTGTAAACACCTGTTGATGCAGATATTGCCATCTCAATATTGAGAGCGCTAACCATGCCAACCCATCTTAGAACATATCGTTTTTCTATGGGATTACTTAACACGGGAGCAGCCGTGATCTTCATTGTATTAATGTCAAAATCGGGCTCATAGAATCTGTTAAAGAGAACCAGCCCCGCAGCGCCGTGGTTATACATCTGATATGCCACATTTAGCAGATTAGTGAATCTGCTGCTTATTTTCACACTAATAGGTATAGAGAGTCTCTTTTTAAGGTCCGAGACAAGAGAGTAATACATTTTTTCAGCCTGGGTTCCAGTCTGATGCATATCAACAGGAAGGTAAAATACATTTAACTCCAGTGCATTTGCACCAGCACTCTGTACCTTCTCTGCAAAGTCAGTCCATCCTTCACCTGAGAAGCAATTGATACTGGCTATGACAGGAATCTTCACACTCTTTCTGGCATCGGAGATCAGATCAAGATAGTTATCAATAGTATTGTTTCGTGTATACCATGCCAGATAATCATCTGCTTCAGGATAGCTACTCTTATCGGAGAGTGAAGAGGCCTGAGAGAGTATCTGTTCTTCAAAAAGCGATTTCAAGACTACAGCGCCGGCACCTGCTGCTTCTGCCTCGACAATAGAGCTAACTGCAGATGTGAAGTTAGAGCTTCCTGCTATTACCGGGCTGCTTAGTTCCAGTCCCAGATAATGTGTATTAAGTTTACTCATTTAATAATATTTTCGTTGTCCAAAGATTGCAGTTCCTACACGTATCATAGTACTCCCCTCCTCTATTGCTGTCTCCCAGTCACCTGACATACCCATTGATACTTCAGAAAAATAGTTAATATTTCCGAAATATTCATCACGAAGTCGGACAAATAAAGCATGTAATCTTTTAAACTCAGCATGCACAACAGAGAGATCGTCAGTAAATGAGGCCATGCCCATCACTCCACAGATTCTTATATTAGGCATCTGGTCAGAGATAATCTTCCAGTTTACTGCAAGTATTTCGTCAGCATCAAAACCGAACTTAGTCTCCTCAGTAGCAATATGTGCCTGAATCAAAACATCAATTTGTCTGCCTGCTTTCTCTGCCTCCCTGTTAATAGTCTCCAACAGCTTTAAAGAGTCAACCGACTCTATCATAGAGATAAAGGGCACGATGTATTTTACCTTATTTGTCTGCAGGTGGCCTATTATATGCCAATGAATGTCATCAGGCAGGCAGGGTCTCTTTGTCAGAAGCTCCTGTACCCTATTCTCTCCAAAAAGGCGATGTCCCTCGTTATATACTTCCATTATCTCCTCCACGCTTCTTGTCTTGGAGACAACAATAAGAGAGATGCCGGAGGAGAGTCTCTCCTTTATGGTTTTCAGTTTTCCGGCAATCTCTCCCATAACAGGTCAGTCGAGTTTATGAATTACAAGACCGCTTCTTAGTTTTGGTTCAAACCATGTTGTTTTGGGAGGCATTATATTGCCAGTATCAGCAATATTAATAAGCTGTTTCATTGAAACCGGATAGAGTGCAAATGCTGCTCTTACTTCGCCATTATCAACACGGCGGCTAAGCTCAGACAATCCCCGTATCCCTCCTACAAAATCAATGCGGTTTGAACGTCGCAGATCCTTAATATCAAGAACTGGACCAAGAAGCTTCTCAGAAAGAATTGTGACATCAAGAACACCTATAGGATCGTTATCATCATATGTCCCCGGCTTTGCAGTAAGGCTATACCACTCTCCATCAAGGTACATTGAGAAATTATGCAGTTTTTCAGGAGCATATATCTGTCTGCCTTTTCGCTCCACAATAAAGTTCTCCTTTAATTTCTCTATAAACTCCTCAGAAGAGAGGTTATTGAGGTCTTTAACCACCCTGTTATAGTCAATAATGGTAAGTTGGTTATCAGGGAAATGAACAGCGAGGAAATAATTATATTCTTCATCTCCTCTGTGATGAGGATTTCTGTCTCTTTTTTCCTTTCCCACCAATGCAGCAGCAGCAGTGCGGTGATGTCCGTCTGCGACATAAGTAAAAGGCACCTTAGTCCTGAAAAGTTCTTCTATATTTCTTATGTCGTCATTATCACGTACAACCCAGAAATGGTGACCAAAACCATCTTCAGCAACGAAGTCATACTCAGGCGGATCAGACTTAACTATCCTTTCCACTATCTCATCTATCTCATTCAATGCCGGATATGCAAAAAAGACAGGCTCTATGTTAGCATTATTAGTTCTTACATGAACCATTCTGTCTTCCTCCTTATCAGGCCTGGTAAGCTCGTGTTTTTTTATAACCCCGTTTAGATAGTCGTCAACAGAGGCAGCGCCCACAATCCCATACTGAGTATGGCCTTTCATTGTCTGGGCATAAATATAGAAACATGGCTTATCATCCTGGATCAGCCATCCTTTATCCTGCCATAACTGAAAGTTATTGAATGCTTTCCTGTAAACCTCTTCTGAATGCACATCAACTCCTGAAGGCAGGTCTATCTCTGACCTGGTAATATGCAACAGTGACTTTTCCCTGCCACTGGCCATCATTGCTGCCTCTTCGGAGTTCATAACATCATAAGGAAGACAAGCCACCTCTTCAGCGTACTCTTTAGGAGGACGCAATCCCCTGAATGGTTTTACTAATGCCATTTCTCTTTCTGAAAATTTATTTCTTTTTATTTACTCTGTAAGTTTCATTACCTGTTGTAAAGAAATCAACTATCTGTCGGGCAGCAGCAACTCCGGCGTTAATATTTGCCTCCTGGGTCTGTGCCCCCATCTTCTTAGGTGTGAAGAAATACCTGCCTTCAAATTTTTCAGCAAACAAGGCACCATTGTCAGGTGCAATATCAGACAGATATCTGAAATCACTCCTCTTCTCCATCAGTTCAACAATTTCTTCTTCATTAATAACCTCTTTCCTTGCAGTATTGACAAGGACAGCCTCAGCAGGCATAAGTGATAAAACAGCTTTTCCTATTGACTTCTTTGTTTTTTCATTTGCCGGGATATGAAGTGATATATACTGACACATTGAATACAGTTCTTCAATTGTATCTACCGCAGTAACACCGGCATCTGTCATTACCTTCTTATCAACAAAAGGATCATAGGCATAAATATCCATCCCCATTCCTTTAGCAATATATGCCATATACCTGCCCACATTTCCAAAGGCATGAATTCCCAGCTTTTTCCCACGCAGTTCTGTACCGGTTTTTCCGTCAAAACCTCCTCTGGCCATATAAAGCATCATTCCAAATGCCAGTTCAGCAACAGCATTTGAGTTTTGACCGGGGGTATTCATAGCAACAATATCCCTGGCTGTGCAGGCCTCAAGATCGAGATTGTCATAGCCAGCTCCTGCCCTAACAACAATCCTGAGTTTAGGTGCAGCTGCAACAACTGCGGCATCAATTATATCAGATCGTACTATCAGGGCCTCAGTGTCTTTTACGGCATCATGAAGCTCCTGAGGAGTTTTATACTTTTCAAGCAATGCAAGTGTATGACCTGCTGTTTCGACGACTTCGCGTATCTGACTGATAGCGATCGGGGCAAACGGTTTATCAGTAGCAACTAATACTTTCATAACAGATGTTTGTTTAAGATGGCCGCTTTAAACGGCCATCCCTGGTTTACTTCTCAGATACTTTTCTCGAAATCTTTCATTGTCTTTACAAGGGCCTCAACACTCTCGTAAGGAAGGGCATTGTAGAGTGAAGCTCTGAAACCTCCTACAGACCTGTGTCCTTCAATACCAATCATACCCTGTGATTTGGCATATGCAGCAAACTCTTTTTCAAGCTCCTTATAATTGTCAGACATAACAAAACAGACGTTCATAAGCGAACGGTCTTCATGATCAGTTACAGTAGCTGTAAAGAGTTTATTACGTTCGATCTCATCATAAAGCAGCTTTGCTTTTGCTTCATTTATCTTCTGCATCTCTTTCACACCTCCCTTAGACTTGAGCCATTCGAGAGTTTTAAGGGCTGCAAAGACCGGCAAAACCGGAGGAGTATTAAACATTGATTCTTTTTCAATATGTGTCTTATAATTAAGAATCGTAGGGATTGGTCTTGAGACCTTTCCGATGATGCTGTCTTTAATAATTACGAAAGTCACTCCGGCGGGGGCAAGATTTTTCTGTGCTCCACCATATATGAGAGAATATTTGGAAACATCCACAGGACGACTGAAGATATCAGATGACATGTCTGCCACAAGCGGAACGTTAACACTCAGGTCATGCTTCAGCTCAGTACCAAAGATGGTATTATTTGTGGTTATATGAAGATAATCAGCATCTTCAGGAACAGTATAATTCTTTGGCAGATAGGTAAAGTTTTTATCTTTTGATGAGGCTATCTCGATAGCCTCGCCGTATAATTTAGCTTCTTTAAGAGCTTTGCCTGCCCACTCACCAGTATTTACATAGGCTGCTTTTTTCTCTAGCAGGTTCATTGGCACCATTGTAAACTGAAGGCTGGCGCCTCCACCAAGGAAAATAACTGAATAGCCTGAAGGAACATCAAGTAGCTCTTTAACCAATGAAACAGCGTTATCCATTACAGCAACAAACTCTTTGCTGCGATGAGATATCTCCATTATAGACAGGCCTGTACCTGCAAAGTCTTTAATGGCTTCGATAACCTGTTCATTAGTGTACTGCGGCATTATCGAAGGCCCTGCATAGAAATTGTGCTTTTTCATCATAGTAAATTATTAGATTTAATTTTTGCTACCACAAATGTAAATATATTACAGCTCTCCTCCTTACTAATTTAAAATATTAAAGTGGAAACAGGCTATCACCTTTCAAAACAGGTATTATACTTGTCTTATCAAAAGTATGACAGTAGTCAATGCAATCATCGAGTCCTTTATCTCTGAGACGTGTTCGTTGTGCAGCTTTTTCCACATATGCCATAAGGTCATGCTTGGCCAGTCCCCAAAGATCAACTGCAGCAACAGCAGAGTCGCATATAGTAGTGAACTCACCACTATCAAGCAATTTCTCAACAAAAGCGCCGGCACAAAGAGTATCCTCAAGGTTAAAGCGATCTTTCCATCCGGCGCAAAAGATTATTACATCTCTCTCCTGTTTGATAAGCCAGTCAGCCAGTGCTGTGAAGTTGAGATATGAACCTATAAGCACCCCTGCACATGATGATGCCATCCTGATGATACTGGTGCCGTTGGTGGTGCTGTAGACAATTGTTCTGCCGCTGACCTTATCGCCGGTGAAGTTAAATGGCGAATTACCGAAGTCTGCAAAATCAAGTACAAAACCATCTCTCTCGGCAGCTATCAGATACCCTCTGTCTTTCATGGCTCTTGCCTCCTCGATGGTAGTAACGGGTATAATCTCTCTTGCCCCATTAGCAAAAGCAGTACATATTGCACTGGTTGCTCGCAATACATCTATTACCACTATTAGTGCTTCATCATTGGCATGTCTCTCAAACATTGCCGGAGAGAAGCATACTTCCACGCATTTCTTTCCCATCACCTGTGTTAAAAGGTATAAGTACCCTTACTTTTTGTATATCGGAAGACTTACAACTTTCGCTTTTAAGTCTTTCCCTCTGACTCTGATAAAAATCTCTGTATCAGACTTCCAAAAACCTTTGCTCAGGTATGCCATACCAATTCCCTGTTTCATCATCGGGGACATTGTTCCGGAAGTAACTTCGCCAATAATATTTCCGTTAACATCTACAACCTCATAATGTTGACGAGGTATCCCCTTGTCAACCATCACAAACCCTTTAAGACGTCTGTCAGTGCCAGTTTCTTTCTGTTTAACCAGCAGTTCTTTATCTATAAATGACTTCTCGTCATCAAATTTTGTGATCCAGGCAAGCCCGGCTTCAATAGGAGATGTTGCATCATTTATATCATTCCCGTATAAACAGAATCCCATTTCCAGGCGCAGTGTATCCCTGGCGCCAAGACCAATAGGCTTTATTCCGAACTCTTCTCCCGCATCGAAGACAGCCTTCCACAGCTTTTCTGCATCTTCATTACTCACATATACCTCACATCCTCCGGCACCAGTATAACCAGTTGTTGAAAACAGCACATCACCAATACCGGCAAAATTGATTACCTTAAAGGTATAATACTCCATATCTATAACATTCTCTCTGGTGAGTTTCTGCATTGCCTTGAGAGCCAATGGCCCCTGGATAGCCAGCTGTGCTGTCATATCAGATGCATTTACAAGAGTCTCTCCAGGAATAATATTAAAGCGGCCGGCATTTGCCACACACCACGCCCAGTCTTTTTCAATATTGGCAGCATTTACTACCAACAGATACTTTTCGCTGTTGAATCTGTAAACAAGAAGATCATCCACTATTCCTCCCTTTCCATTCGGGAAACATGAATACTGTACCTTTCCGTCATACAAAGCAGCAACATCATTTGAAGTTATATATTGCAGGAAAGCAAAAGCCTGTGGACCTGTAACCCAAAACTCACCCATATGCGAAACATCAAATACACCCAGTTTTTCACGTACAGTAATGTGCTCTTCATTTATTCCGCAATACTCTACAGGCATATTATACCCGGCAAAAGGAACGATCTTGGCTCCAAGAGCCTCATGAAATTTAAGGAACGGTGTATTCTTCATCTTTTGAAAATTAGAGTTTCAGGCAAAATTATGATATTTAAAAAAATTAAAAACTGTCATAAATCATTTTTGTCACCTGTTAATTTACAATGCAGCTGTAGTTTGTTGGCTCATTTTTCTATATTTGCATAAAACCCGAAGATACTATGGAGTATAAAGTTATCAGTCCGGCATATCTGGAAAATGTCTCCGGTGGTGACAAAGATATAATGGAAGAGATCATTACCATATTCAGGGACCAGGTGCCGGAGTTTGTTTCTGAGATGAATGATCTGTACCGGAAAGAGGCCTATTTTGAACTTGGATTACTTGCCCACAAGGCAAAATCATCAGTGGCAGTCATGGGAATGGATTCTACTGCTGTCATGCTCAAGACATTTGAACTTCAGGCAAAAGCAGGCGAAAACAAAGAGGCCTATAAGGGTTATATCGAAAAGTTTACTTCCGATACTTCAACTGCCCTTGATGAGCTGAAGCAGTACCTTGAGAAGTAGCAGAGACACTAAATGGTTAATATCGATTCGAGAGATAAATTCAGTGTTGTGAGTTTCAATACTGACAGGATCAATGCATTCAATGTTGATACCATCAGGGCTTCCATTACCAATCAACTTGAGGAACAACATAACAGAATAATAATCGATCTCAGCGGCATCAATTATATAGACAGTACTGGTTTTGCAATGTTTCTTCAGTTCAGAAGAACAGCTATATCAAGCTATACCACCATCAAACTCTGCGGAATGTCAGAGCATATAAAGCAACTATTCTCGACACTTAATCTTGAACACTCATTTTCTATATACCCTGACATTGAAACAGCAGGTGACAGTTTCTGAGGTGAAACTGTAAGCTAGTTTTTCATAACAAAATTTCCTCCTTCAATATCTGCAGTGACACTCCTTGATTTATCAATATTACCGGCTATGATATCCTTTGCCAGTTGGTTGACTATTGTCGCCTGTATGAGTCTTTTTATAGGTCTGGCACCAAACAACGGATCATATCCCTGTGATGCAATCCAGGCTACAGCCTTGTCACTCATTGTGAACGTTATCCCTTTTTCAGCCAGTCTCTCTGTGACTCTGGCAACCTGAAGTCTGACAATATCGTTTATCTGCGCAAGCGTTAAAGGTCTGAAGAGGACAATATCATCAACACGGTTCACAAACTCTGGCTTCAGAGTCTGTCTGAGAAGCTGTAACAGATCGTTCTTAAGTGTGAGAGCGGCTTCATCGTCGATAGCGTTGTCTTCAATTGCGTCTCTGATCAATGATGAGCCCAGATTTGATGTCATTATTATGATGGCATTCCGGAAGTTAACCGTACGGCCTTTATTGTCAGTAAGGCGGCCATCATCAAGCACCTGAAGAAGCAGGTTGAAGACATCAGGGTGAGCTTTTTCAATCTCATCAAGCAACACCACAGAATAGGGTTTATGTCTGACTGCCTCAGTAAGTTGCCCTCCCTCATCGTAACCCACATATCCCGGAGGAGCACCAATGAGACGTGATACAGAATGACGTTCCTGGTATTCAGTCATATCTATTCTTATCATCATGTTGTCATCATTAAAGAGATAACCAGCCAATGCGCGTGCCAACTCAGTTTTTCCTACTCCGGTGGTACCAAGGAAGATAAAAGAGCCGACAGGTCTGTTCTCGTCCTGCATACCAGCCCTGGAGCGTCTGACAGCATCAGCAACAGCAGTTATTGCCTCATTTTGCCCCACAACTCTCTTATGAAGCTCTTCTTCAAGCCGCAGCAGCTTTTCTTTTTCGCTTTCAAGCATTCGGGATACTGGAATACCGGTCCACTTTGCAACAATCTCGGCAATATCCTCTGCCCTCACGTCATCTCTAACCATTGCACCGTTATCACGCTTCTCAGCAATAGCATCACTCAGACGGGCTATCTCTTTTTCATTCTCAACAAGACGTCCATAACGAATCTCGGCAACCTTGCCATAATCACCACTACGTTCAGCATTCTCAGCCTCAAATTTAAGCTCTTCTGATTCTTCCTTCCTCTTTTGCAGTGTATCCACAAGATTCTTCTCAGACCTCCATTGGGCCTTCAGATCATCACATCTTGAAGTAAGATCCGCTATCTCTTTTGAAAGCTCCTTCTCTTTCGATGAGTCATTATCTCTTTTTACTGCTGCCCTCTCTATCTCCAACTGCCTGATAAGCCGTTCAATGCTGTCAATCTCTTCCGGCACTGAGTTCATCTCAAGTCTGAGGTGTGCTGCTGCCTCATCAATCAGGTCAATAGCTTTATCAGGGAGAAATCTGTCAGTAATATAGCGATAAGAGAGGTCTACAGCAGATACAATCGCCTCATCCCTGATAATTACCTTGTGATGCGATTCATATTTTTCGCGGAGGCCTCTGAGTATTGAGACAGCATCTATCCTGTCTGGCTCATCAATATGTACTACCTGAAATCTTCTCTCAAGGGCCTTGTCTTTTTCAAAATACTTCTGATATTCACCCAGGGTTGTAGCTCCGATAGCCCGTAACTCACCACGGGCAAGGGCAGGCTTTAAAATGTTTGCAGCGTCCATTGCTCCTTCTGACTTACCGGCACCAACAAGGGTATGTATCTCATCAATAAACAGAATTACCTCTCCATTGGATGAGATAACCTCATTCACAACTGACTTGAGCCTCTCTTCAAACTCACCCTTGTATTTTGCTCCGGCAATCAAAGCTCCCATATCAAGTGAGTATAGCCTCTTGGATGAGAGATCTCCGGGAACGTCACCTCTGACAATCCTCTGTGCCAGACCTTCAGCTATTGCGGTTTTACCTACTCCAGGCTCACCTATCAGGATAGGATTGTTTTTTGACCGCCGTGACAAAATCTGCAGGACTCTACGTATCTCTTCATCCCTTCCAATAACAGGGTCAAGTTTACCGGCACGAGCTCTCTCGTTAAGATTTATTGCAAACCTGTTGAGTGAGTCATATGTATCTTCCGATGTCTGACTGCTTGACGAGGCTCCTTTTCTTAAGTCGGTAATGGCATTTTTTAATCCTGTAGCATCTATACCATTCTCTTTCATAATCTCCGATGCCTTATCCCCTGAAGATAATATTCCAAGCAAAAGGTGCTCAACAGAGACAAATCTGTCGTGCATCTTTGAAGCATAATCTTCAGCCTTCCGTATAGCTGTTGAACAGGATGAGGAGATATAAGGCTCCCCGCCTGAAACCATTGGATAAGTATCTATAAGAGAGTCAATAGCATGAGTAAAAGAGAGAATATTTATTCCCTGCTTCTCAAGCAGATAGTTAATAGTGCTTTCTGCTTCTGTCATTATCCCCTTCAACAGGTGGGAACACTCTACTGACTGCTGACCTTTACTCTTTACAATGTCAACAGCCTTCTGAACAGACTCCTGTGCCTTAATTGTAAAATTTTCGAAGCTCATAAATATTGTTTTAGAATACTATTCAATTTCTCTGCCAATTGATAAAAGCATGCCAGAATGACAGAAATATTCCTATTTTTAAAGAAAAAAAGCTATGGGAAAAGTAAGCTGGAAGCCAGGCACAATGGTATATCCATTACCGGCAGTTATGGTAAGTTGCGGAACGGAAGAGAAAGGTTATAATATTATCACAGTATCATGGACAGGAACAATATGCACAGATCCGGCTATGTGCTACATCTCTGTCCGTCCAGGCAGATATTCATATGACATCATTAAAGACAATGGTGAATTTGTAATAAATCTCACAACAAGGAAGCTGGCATATGCTGCCGACTGGTGTGGAGTACGTTCGGGAGCTGATCATGACAAATTCAGGGAAATGTCACTAACACCTATACCCGGTACAACAGTAAAGGCACCATTAATAGCAGAGTCTCCATTAAATATAGAATGCCGGGTCAAAGAGATAGTTGAACTTGGTTCACACCATATGTTTATCTCTGAAGTTATAGCGGTAAATGTTGATGAGGAGCTTATTGACGAGAAGAGTGGGGTGTACAGGCTTGACAAGGCCAATCTCATATCATATTCTCACGGCAAATACTATGATCTGGGCAAATATCTTGGCCATTTCGGGTTCTCTGTGAAGAAGGGGGAAAAGAGCAGGGGGAAAAGAGATAATAACGTTAATAAAAAGAAATAGAATAGGTTTATTCAGCCAATAGTATTATTTTCATGTCATAAAATCCACATCTGTTTCTTCACAATGAATGAGAAAATCCTAAAAACATTAATGCAACTCTTTGCCATTATTGCGCCGGCACAGGGGAGTGAGACAGACAGAAGAAGGGTTGTGGAAGCCTATCTCAGAAGGCAGCTGAATCAGGAAGGTGTTACAGAATACCTGGGCATCTTTGATGATTTCTATACCGATGCGCAACAAAGATTGAAAAAGGGTAATGAATCACGCCGCAACTCAGCAATATCAGTTAAGATAATAAAGATATGCTTCGATATAGGCATTCAGCTTACCTTCAATCAGAAGGTAGTAGTCCTTGTACAGTTGCTTGAATACTGTAAGTCAGACAGCATTGAGATTAGTCCGATAGAGCTGGAATTTATCATGACAGCAGCTGACGGTTTCAATGTTGAAAGGGAAGACTATCTGCTACTTGAAAAGTTTGTACTGACACCATTGTCTGAGATTCCTGATTCCTCACATATTCTGGTCATAGACAGCAAGAAGGATCATCAGTTGATAAAGACGCGTCATCTCTATTCTGATTCTGTAAAAGGGCAGGTCAGGGTTCTGAATATTCCCTCGGCAGAGATGCTTTTTGTGAGGTCATTCGGAACAGGAGAGCTCTTTATGAGCGGGCAGTTGATGCATGAGGATAAAGTTTATCTCTTCAACAGAGGTTCATCATTAAAATTTCATAACTCAGTCCCGATATACTATTCTGATGTCATGAGAACATTCATGGATGAGAAGCTTATGGAATCGAGGGTAGTTTATGAAGTAAGAGATATTGAATACAGGTTCAGGGAAGGCAAGCTAGGGCTTCACAATATGAGTTTTGCTGAGGAGTCAGGCAGGCTGGTTGGTATCATGGGAGCCTCAGGGGCAGGTAAGTCTACCCTGCTTAATGTACTTAACGGAAGCAACCCTCCACACTCAGGCAAAGTAAGTATAAATGGAATAGATATTCATCACGAGAGCGAAAAAGTTAAGGGTCTCATTGGATTTGTATCACAGGACGACCTGCTTATTGAGGAGCTCACTGTATACGATAACCTTTTCTTTAACGCCAAGCTCTGCTTTGGTAATCTAAGCGAGGAAGAGATAAAGAAGAAAGTTGATATTGTTCTGTGCAGTCTCGGGCTGTACGAGATCAAGGACATGAAGGTAGGCACCCCGTTAAATAAGAAGATATCCGGAGGCCAACGAAAAAGACTAAACATCTCCCTTGAGCTCATCAGAGAGCCATCAATACTGTTCCTTGATGAACCAACCTCCGGTCTCTCATCGAGTGATTCTGAAAACATACTTGATCTTCTAAAGGATCTTGCCCTTAAAGGAAAACTCTTATTTGTTGTGATACATCAGCCATCATCAGACATATTCAAAATGTTTGACAGGCTTCTGTTTCTTGACACAGGAGGCTATCTTATTTATGATGGTAACCCTATTGAGTCGATAGTCTACTTTAAACAACAGATACATCATGCAAATTACAATGAGAGTGAGTGTCATGTTTGTGGTAATGTCAATCCGGAGCAGATCTTTAACATAGTTGAATCAAAGGTCCTGGATGAGTTTGGACAACCTACCTCAATAAGAAGAATCTCACCATCAGAATGGAGTGATCTCTATAAAAAGAACATAGAAGAAAAGGTTTCCTCCCCTGAACCAGGGAAGAGCATACCAGAGGTGACCCTCAATACCCCAAACAGAATAAAACAGTTCCTTGTGTTTGTCAAAAGGAACATTCTTGCCAAGCTGGCAGACAAGCAGTATATGATAATAACGCTGCTTGAGGCGCCTACGCTGGCTTTTTTCCTTGCATATATAATAAGATACTTTGATGAGAGTGCTGACGTACCTACATATACATTGTTGCAAAACAGCAATCTCCCGGTATACATATTCATGTCAGTCATTGTTGCTATTTTCATGGGGCTGACCGTCAGTGCAGAAGAGATAATAAAAGACAGGAAGATACTCAGGAGAGAGGCGTTTCTTAATCTCAGCTGGAGCAGTTACCTGATCTCAAAGGTATCGGTACAATTTATTATTTCTGCCATACAGGCACTCACATTTGTTATTGTCGGCAACAGCATCATGGGCATTAAGGGTATGTGGATTGAGTACTGGACAGTGCTATTTACATGCTGGGCTGCTGCAAACATGATGGGGCTCCTGATCTCTGACAGTTTTAAAACAGTTGTAACAATATACATTCTAATACCATTCCTTGTTATCCCACAGATAATACTGAGCGGCATTATTGTAAAATATGAAAAGCTTAATCCTTCAATTTCATCACCAGTATCAATACCTTTCTATGGTGAAATTATCGTAGCCCGCTGGGGTTATGAGGCATTAGCAGTTGATCAGTTTATCAATAACAGATTCGAGAAGAACCTTTATGATTATGACAAAATCCTGAGCATTGCTCTCTACAAACGTGATACATGGCACAAAGAGATGAACAGTATCATAAACAGAGTTGAAGGTAATTTAGAAAGGGGAAGAATGACAGGATCAAATCTCAATGATGCTATAATGCTTCAGAATGAGATAATTGATGAGACCAAAGAGACGCCACAAGTCAGATTTGATATCTCACCAGTGATAGAAGGCATTACAAACCCTGATTTTTTGAATTGTGCCCGTGAATATATAGGCTTAATACATGATTACTATTTAAACCTTAAGAACAAAACAGTACGAGAGAGAGATTTGTGTGTTGAATCGATGGAGAGGATTGACAAGGAGGCTTTTATTAAAATGAAGAAGGATTACACCAACAAATCACTTGAGGACTTTGTCACAAATGACAATGAAAAAGGAGGCAGGATAATAAGGTTTAAAGACAGACTGTATCAGAATTACGATCAGATATACCTTGATCCAAAGAACAGGTTAATCAAAGCTCATTTCTATTCACCAAGGAAACAGTTATTTGGCAGATATATAAACACGCTTACCATAAACGTGTGTGTTATATGGTTCATGACAATTTTAATATATCTTGCCTTATATTTCAGACTTCTGAGGCGGTTCCTTGATTCGTTTGACAATATAAGGCACCGTTTAGTAACTGAGAATAATTCAGATCAACCCTCTTCATAAAAAACAAGGGGCCTTTTTAAGGCCCCTTTATATTTTCCGATCATTGTGTTTTTTACTTATTCAACTATTTCAATCATTTTAAAAGGAACCTTAATAATTGAGTCATAGTCTTCACCAGCCTCCAGCATATCCTCATCGTCCTCTTCATAATACCAGTTTATCTCAACATCATGTTTAGCCCTATGAATGCTTTCCAACCTTTTGAATACATCAAGAATGCATTTTGATGAGCTGGTATTAAAATACTCAAGTCTGATATTTACAACTGTTTTGTCAAGTGGATTCTGCATGTAAACATCAAGCCATTCATTCAGGGGTTTGTAGAATTCCACTGAGTTTTCAGGTATTGATCGCCCTTTTATTTCAAAAATACCCTCACGTACATCGAATCTGATCGTGGGTGTTTTGGTTGTTCCTTCAATGATGATCGGTTCCATGATTATGCTTTTAAAAATTATTCTGACTTTTCATTGTTGACAGTGGCGCTCAGGTAAAAAGCAGAATATGTATCATTATACCTGGCAAACTTAAAGTCAAGCATATTACCTGTCTTTCGTGCAATATCAACAAGTCCGAGCCCCCCCAAACCTTTTTCAGTAATCTCATGATGGTTGAGTATCTCTTTATAGAGTTCCTTAATCTCATCAGATGTTGATCCGTTGATTCTATCAAGTTTTTCTTTCAGCCCGCTTACCTTCTTGTTAGAAATAAAATTGCAGGTTGTTATCTTATATCCATCACTGAGTTTCTCCATCAGAATTATCCCATATTTATCAGGGTTCGAGGCATCAAACTCAGGAGGAACAATATCAGCATGATGATAAAGGTTCTGAAGACTTTCGACAAGTACATTATACACCTTTTTTCTGAGACGTGTATTTTCCTTAACATCAATCAGCTTAAGTTCGACTGAATCAAGCGCATTGTTAATTACATCAGAATCAATGTTACCCTTAAAATAAAAGATAGCATCTCGCGATTTGAAGTCAGTTATCAGGTTTTCGAGGTCAAAGCTCATCTAGCTGCCTTTACATAGATAAAAATCAATAACAAAAATATAAGTTTGTTGATAACATCCAACACAGAGTCTGAATAATTTTTAAGCAGAACCCTGATTTTTGACAAGTTAATCTGTTTTGGTCGTGAATATATTAATGTGGTTGTTGAATTATCTCTCCTTCTTTGATCCCTGGTACAGGTCATAACCATTCAGTCTGCACTCGATATTATCATTAAAGAGATCGAATTTTTTGAATGTTTTAAGACCGACAGCCTGAAGAGAATCCATGTCGCCAGAGAATATCCATGCCTTATAACCGTTATAATGGTGTTTCAGTCTGCTTCCTATCTGTCTGTAGAAAGCACCCTGACTCTCAGTACTGATTCTTTGGCCGTATGGAGGATTCATAATCAGGAACCCATCATTTGCAGAATGATCAGCCAGAAAGAAATCCTTTTCTTCGATAGTAACTGTCTCAGTGAGTCCACAGCCAATGATATTTGACCTTGCAATACGCACAGCCTCAGGTGATATATCACTTCCGAATATCGGAACCGGAGATTTACGTACACGTTTCTCAGCATCATACTTTATTGATCTGAAAAGTGCATCATCATAATCGTTCCAGCGCATGAAACCAAATTTGCGTCTGAAATATCCGGGAGCTATATTGCATGCTATTAGTCCGGCTTCAGCTACAATGGTACCCGAACCACACATAGGATCAGTAAGAGGCACGTCAGCCTTCCATCCTGACAGAGCAATGATACCTGCAGCAAGAACCTCATTTAATGGAGCGGCGCCTTGCTCCTCTCTGTAACCTCTTTTATAAAGAGGCATAACGGTTGAGTCAAGAGAGATAGTTACTCTGTCATGACTGATATGAAGGTTTATCTGTATATCAGGTGACCGGGAGTCAACATCGGGACGTTTGGATGTTCTCTTTCTGAAATAGTCTGCAATAGCGTCTTTTACCACAAGCGATGGATAACCTGAGTGGGTAAAGTGTTTAGAGGTGACAACTGATGTGATTGCAAAAGTGTCAGTTGGTTTCAGATAGTTATCCCATGGAACTTTGGAAGCACCGTCATAAAGGTCACTGGGTTTGAATATGGTGTATTCTGTTAATGGGAGCAGAAATGACAAAGCCAGTCTGCTGTTATAGTTTGTTTTATATAGTAATGCCTTTGAGCCTTCAAAGGCAACTGCCCTGTTACCTGCTTTTATGTTCTCAGCTCCCAGTGCCTCCAGTTCCTGAGCAAGGACACCTTCCAAACCATACAAAGTCTTTGCTATCAGTTTCATTTTATCTCCCTCCTGAATCCCAGAATAGTGTTATATCTCTCTTCATCACCAAGTATTTCAGCAGCCTTACTGATAGCCTCATCACCTGCATTCATTACCCTGAAATATTCGGTCATATCCCACAGATCTCTGGCTATAAGAGCCTTCATAAGCTTAATCATTGAATCGTATGAGATTCTGTAACCTACCTCATCAAACTTAACCCCATGCTTCTCTCCCTCTATCATGAGTTCCTGAAGGTCCTTTTCGGAAAAAGAGAATGAAGCATTGAATTTCTCGAAAGTCCTGTACTTCTTATGAAGCATGTTTCTGTTCTGATCACCATACTTAAGACAGAAATTGGCTAACGCAGAGGTCCTGATCATATCACGATAATACTCTGAATAGTCGGATGTATCTACCGGAATAAAGATATCAGGTGAAATACCGCCACCGCTATAGACAGTCCTTTTATTTAAAATAGTGTACGCCTTTAATGAATCGGGCAGGTTCAGACTGTCAGCATGCAGCAGTTCACCGGTAAGATATCTGCTATAGAATTTTTTATAATAATTATCAACACCATCGCTATATGGAGTCTGTATTGACCTACCTGATGGCGTATAATATCTGGCGATGGTGAGCCGCACCATTGACCCGTCAGGAAGATAGTAACCATTTTGAACCAGTCCTTTCCCAAAAGTTCTCCTTCCCACAATTATGCCTCTGTCCCAGTCTTGTATGGCACCTGAAAGGATCTCACTGGCTGATGCAGATCCTTCATCAGTAAGAATTGCAATACGGGCATTTTCAAGGGTCCCCAGTTCAGTTGAGGTATAGTCTTGCCGCGGAGTATGTAATCCCTGAAGATAGACAATGAGCTTTTTTGCAGATAGAATCTGGTCAGCAATCTGAACAGCAGGTGCCATGTAACCTCCTGAATTGTTCCTCAGATCAATAATCAGATTGACCATATTCTTCTCTTTGAGGGCACTGACAGCCTCAATAAACTCCCTTGCAGTGCTCTCAGAAAAGCGGCTCAGTTTAATATATCCTGTGCTGGCATTAACCATATATGAGGCATCAAGACTGTTTACGGGAATTTTATCACGAACGATATTGAACTCCAGTAGGTTACTTAAGCCTTTTCTGTAAATCATCACTTTCACCGTTGAACCCTTGGGCCCCATAAGCCGTTTTCTCACACCAGCAGTGGTTATGGCTATCCCTGTCACTGTCTCACCAGCAATACTGATTATCCTGTCACCAGCGAGAATGCCTATCTTTTCCGATGGGCCACCCGGTGTTGGAGATATTATAATAATAGTATCATTAAGAAGATTGAACTGCACCCCTATTCCTTCAAAATTGCCCTGTAGTGGTTCATTCTCCTCAGCAACTTCATCTGCCGGGATATAAACTGAATGAGGATCAAGCTTTTTCAAGGTGCTTATTATCATCTCCTCGGCTATCCCGGGCACGTCTACACTGTCAACATAGACTGCATCAAGCAGGGCAAGAGTCTTTCCTACCTTGAAAGTTTCAGTTGTCAGCCCCTGGGAGAAAACAGGCAGAGAAGCAACAAGAAACCCAATAAATATAACAAACAGGCTTAATCTTTTCATGGTGATTGTGTTAGAAAGATTCATTTTATGGTTTACTCCCACTCTATGGTTGACGGTGGTTTTGAGCTTATATCATAAACCACCCTGTTAATACCCTTAACCTTGTTAATAATATCATTTGATATTTTAGCCAGAAATTCATAAGGAAGATGACTCCAGTCAGCTGTCATTCCGTCAGTAGATGAGACTGCTCTCAAGACTACAGTGTTTTCATAAGTCCTTTCATCACCCATAACACCTACCGATTGTACAGGAAGAAGTATTACCCCGGCTTGCCACACCTTGTCATACAAGTCATATTCTTTCAGACCTGAAATGAAAATATCATCAGCGTCTTTCAGTATCCTCAGCTTCTCGTGTGTGATATCACCAATGATTCTTATTGCGAGTCCCGGGCCCGGAAATGGGTGCCGGTTTAATATCTCCCCTGGCATGTTAAGCGCTTTTCCTACCCTTCTCACCTCATCCTTGAAGAGAAGCCTCAGTGGTTCAACTACCTTAAGATGCATCTGTTCAGGTAAGCCACCTACATTATGGTGCGATTTAATTGTAGCCGACGGGCCATTCACCGACACCGATTCAATGACATCGGGATATATTGTGCCCTGGGCAAGCCATTTTACATTCTGTACCTTATGAGCCTCCTTATCAAATGTCTCAATAAATATGCGTCCTATTATCTTTCTCTTCTTCTCCGGATCACTGACCCCCTTCAGCCCGGTAAGAAAATGATCAGAGGCATCAACTCCGATAACATTCAGTCCCATTCTATGATAGGCTTCCAACACCTTCTCAAATTCATCTTTTCTCAATAAGCCATTATCGACAAAAATGGAGGTAAGGTTTGCACCTATAGCTCTGTTCAGAAGAATAGCTGCCACAGATGAATCTACGCCACCTGACAGACCAAGAACAACCTTATCGTTGCCAAGGGTATCTCTTAGCGAAGCCACTGTTGATTCAACGAATGACTCTGGAGTCCAGTCGGCTTTACATCCACATATTGCGACAACAAAGTTTTCAAGTATTTTCAGGCCTTCAGTTGTATGATATACCTCGGGGTGAAATTGAATTCCCCAACTCATTTCACCTTCAATGTGATATGCACCTATCTTCACATCGGCAGTAGAACCGATTATTCTGTAGTTATCAGGAATACGGGCGATAGTATCTCCATGAGACATCCACACCTGTGTATCCTTCCCTATATTTCTGAACAGTGGATCCTCATCTGCAAGTGTGACCAATTTTGCCCTTCCATATTCACGGGTATTTGAAGGCATCACCTCACCGCCATAATAATGGGCAAGTAACTGTGCACCATAACAGACCCCCAGCAGTGGTATTTTCCCTTTTATCTGTGTAAGGTCCGGCACAGGAGCATTACTATCCCTGACTGAGAAGGGGCTCCCCGAGAGAATGACACCCCTGACAGAACTGTCTGGTTGAGGAAAGTGATTAAATGGATAGATCTCGCAGTATACGTTTAGTTCCCGCACTCTTCTGGCTATCAATTGGGTGTATTGTGATCCAAAATCAAGGATCATTATCTTCTCCTGCACGTATTTAAATTTTATAGGTTAAAAACAGGTGCAAAGATAGTCAATCTTTGCAAAAATGGCGGGGCTAAACCTCGTAAGTACATCCCTCTTTACCGGCCTCTGTCTCAGGGAATATAGCGCGTGCCTGTTCTTCGAGCAGGGCAGGATCACGATAGCGGGCTGAGAAATGACCTAATAAAAGCTTTTTTACACCTGCCTCAAGTGCCACAGTTGCAGCCTCACCAGCTGTTGAATGACCTGTCTGGTGAGCCAGATCAATCTTTGAGTTATCAAAAGTGGCCTCATGATATAGCAGGTCCACTCCTTTAACATATGAAGAGAGTTTCTTAAAGTAGCGCGTGTCACTGCAAAATGCATATGACCGCGGTGCGGGAGGATCAATAGTAAGCTCCCTGTTTGGTATAGCAGTGCCATCTTCAAGTACCAGATCGGCACCTCTTTTTATTGCAGCAATATCCTTTATGGAGATATGATACTCCTTAAGCTTCTCTTTTTTGATATTTCTCTCAGCCTCCTTTTCCCTGAACAGGTAGCCATAGGCAGGCACCCGGTGTTTAAGAGGGAAAGCGGTAACTGTTATTCTTTTACCATCATGAATAAGCTGTTTTCTATTACCGCTGAGACCTGTGAAATTGAGAGGGAAATTAAGATGGATATCAAAGTCCTGAAAATGCTGATTCATCAGTCTTTCAAGATCCG
>QKCK01000082.1 GCA_003245695.1 Bacteroidota bacterium
ACTTTACTATCCTCCTGAATTCAGTGAAATTATTGTATTCAAGGAGTGACCGCGGGTTAATAACATAACATGAACCATTGTACTGCCATACATCAGGACACTCCTGTCGCCGTCTGTAATTTCCATCTTTAGATTTGTAAAGAAAACCGTCAGCCCCCTCTTCAAACAGTACAAAATATGGGTTTGCCTCTGCCTTGCATACTGACACTACCATATCTGTTGCATGAGAATAAAGTTCTGTCTGTTCCTTTACCTCAGTAAAGTGTCTGAAGGGAGAGGTGGGTTGTAACAGCACAACATTATCATATTCTATACCTTTCTCCAGATAAAATCTCAATGCATGTCTCACAACTTCATACTGGCTGGCCTCATCAGTGGCCAGCTCTGCCGGGCGGACAAAAGGCACCCTGATACCATATCCTTCTGCAATGGCTGTTATCTCTCTGTCATCGGTGGTGACACATATATCTTCAGGCTCTGATAGTCTCAGTGCCACCTCAAGAGTGTACCCTATCAAAGGCTTGCCACAAAGATCCCGGATGTTTTTCTTTGGTACACCCTTTGACCCTCCACGCGCCGGAATGACATATAACGACCTCATTGCCTTTTCTTTATTCCTTAATATGTGACCGGTATTCTATTGCCTTCTGATAGTCCTCTTTACGTCCTATATCTATCCAGTATCCCATTAACGGATATCTGATAACCCTCTTTCCACTTGCAATGACCTTCAGCACAAAATCAGGTGCATCATATGGTACACCTTGTGGCACATGCTTTATCAGCTCCTTTCTGAAAAGATAAATACCCGCACTGGCATTGTATGAATATGATGGTTTCTCCTCCAGCCCTGAAACCCTTTTGCCCTCATCAGAAGTTATCACAGCAAAGGGAATCTCAATGTTATATGGGACAGAGGCAATGGCAAGGTCAGCTTCAGCCTCAATAAACGACTGATAAAAATCCTCAAGATCAATGTTTGTAAATACATCAGCGTTGATAACCAATATGATGTCATTACTGAACCTGCCCGCAAGCGTTAATGCCCCGATGGTCCCGAGAGGCTGTTCTTCACGTATGTATGATATCCTGATATTTCGTGAAGAGCCATCACCCAGATGCTTCTCAATCTTATCGCCCAGATAGTTTATAGCAATCTTGAAGTTAACAATACCATACCTCAGTATTCCATCAATGAGATGATCTATTATTGGTTTATCCCCCAGTTTCAACAGCGGCTTTGGCGTTCTGGCCGTTAGAGGAAGCATTCGCTGACCTCTTCCTCCTGCCATAATAACCACATCAACAGGTAAACGTGTGATAACCTCACTGAAATCAATTACACTTTTTATCCTTCCCTCCCTGTCAAGTACAGGCAACAGCTTTACCCCTTTCTCCTTGATACACCGTATCAGTTCAGGCGAGGCTTTGTCGCTGTCAAGTGAACAGAATGAACTCTTCATAAAACTGACAACGGTTGAGGTGACAGGTATACCCTTTATTAAACCCCGCCTCACATCACCGTCAGTAAGTGTTCCTATAAGCTTTTTATGTCTGTCAACCACAAAAAGTGTCAGATTTGCCGGTACCCTGTTAAGCTTCTCAAGGGCAGCAATAAGTGTCTCATCTGAATAGATAGTATGTCTTTCAAGCTCAAACATCACAATACTTGTTTTTGAAAAAAGTCTTTTATCTTCTCAGCAATAAATTCAGCACTATGGCCATCTCCATATATGTTTGTGGCACTCCCTGCGACATATTTTTCAGCCAGTTTTACTGAGTTCAATATATCCTCCCTTTTTACCTGACAGTTAAATATATTTGGCGTAACTATCCGTCCCAGCTGCCTCTCTCCTGTATTAATAACAGGCTTATCATAATATAATGCCTCAGTAAAACCGCTTGAGGAGTTACCAAGCATCATACTACAGTATTTCAAACATGTAAAATAGCCTCTTGTTCCAAGATTTTCAACACAATTAACATTTGGCAGCTCTGCCGACAACCGCTGAAAGGCCTCTCTTATAAACAGGCCCAGCGGATCAGCATTAGGCATGGTGATGAGTATGTTATACCTTTTCAGCGCCCTCAATGCCTCCTCCAGTTCCTTAACATACTCCTTATTCCTTTCTCCGGCCACTGTCTCAGGATGGAAGGTCATAAGTATAAAAGGGGACAAGAGGTCAAACCCAAAAGCCTCTCTGAACTCTTCTGCCGACATAATGACTGTGTCTTTCATCATATCCATCGACAAGGCACCGGCATTGAAAACATTATCTTCACTACCAGTGAGTTCAATTATCCTCTTTTTATATTGTTCGCATGAGGCAAAGTGCAGGGAGGAGAAGTGTGTTATTGAGTGACGGAAGGCATTGTCTATGGCTCCCAGTGTGGTCTCTCCTCCATGGATGTGGGCTACTGGAATATTAAAAGGCACCAGCGAAGATACAGCTGCAAACATTTCATATCTGTCGCCAAGGGCAATGACAATGTCAAAATGCGATGATTCCCATAACCGTGCAAAAGAGTTGATGGTCAGGGCCATCGATTCAGCCACTGCAGCCGGAGTGTCTCGCACAGGAGCTGTCTCCGCCCTATACCCGATATTAAATCCATCAGCTTCGATCTCTCTTACAGTATAGCCATATCGCTCTGAAAGATGAGTGCCAAATACGATAAGATCAAGATCAAAGAAAGAATCGGAGGATAACTCTCTCAATAATGGTTTATAAATACCATAATCAGCCCTTGAACTGGTCAGGAGACCCACCCTCATAGCAGATCCTCCCATAATACTATTGTGTCTGCTACTACGTTATGACGTAGTTTTCTGCCTGTGACATTATCTGCCATCATTGGGGAGATACCTGTTCCGGGTCTCTTCATTATCAGATCGCCGCTCTTAAGGATATGGCCTGCTTCAAATGAACCATTATAATGTATACTCTTTCTCACAACAGGGATATTCTTTTTCTCAGATGGTGTTGCCTCTTTTACTCCTGTACCCATTGCCAGCTCTATATTGCGTATTCCCACAACCATATCCCTGAATCTCTCTGCCTGAAGTGATGCTTTATGGTCAGGCCCTTCCATCCCCTGGTCAAGTGTAAAATGCTTCTCTATAATCTCAGCACCAAGTGCTGAAGCAGCAATAGGCACCTCTATCCCAGGAGTATGATCAGAGTATCCTACCCTCAAACCAAACGTTTCTCTAAGAGTAACAATAGCTCTCAGATTCACCTCATCAAATGGAGCAGGGTACTCTGTAGTGGCATGAAGCAGAGCTATATCAAGGCGTGATGTGCCTGACAGTGTCAGTATTTCTATTGCCGCTTCTATCTCCCTTATGTCGGCCATGCCGGTTGAGAGGATGACCCTCTTACCCAGTGAGCCTATCTCTCGCAGGTAGGGCATGTTTGTTATCTCTCCTGAGGGGATCTTGAATGTCTCCAGGCCAAGTTCATTAAGCACTCTTATGCTCTCATGATCAAAGGGTGATGATAAAAACTCCAGGCCCAACTCTTCTGCATGTGTCTTTAACTCTCTGAAGGTCTCTGAAGAGAGTTCCAGTTTTTTGAGCATATCATACTGTGATACCTTCTCCTTCATGTTTACTGACTGGTAATCAGCCAGTGGCGCTTTGGTACTCACCAGGCCTGAGGCACGGAATGTCTGGAACTTAACAGCGTCGGCACCACACCATGCCGCCATCTCTGTCAGCTTATGAGCCAGGGCAGGGTCTCCGTTATGGTTTACCCCGGCCTCTGCTATTATGAATACCCGTCCCATAAATATCTACTTTACTATTGCCCCGGCCTTAACAAATGAGAAGGCAGGTATCACTGCTCCCTGCTTTGTGACAGCATTACTGCCTATGAAAGATCCATCACCCACCATTACTCCTCCATTGATAACTGCCGCGGTGGCAATATGACAATGGTCTCCGACAACAGCATCATGTTCAATCAGTGCCTTACTGTTAATGATACTGTTTCTTCCTATGGTGGCAGCAGCATTAACCAAAGCCTGATGCATCACTATTGTCCCTTCTCCCAGTGAGGCATGACGTGAAACATATGCCAGAGGAGAAATAATAACAGGAAGAATGGCTCCCGCCTCCTTAAGTCTCTTATAAATCCCGGTACGTTTTTCCGGTGAACGCAGAAAACCAAGAGAAATATGAAAACATGAATACTCCCGTATGAGCATATCCATGTCATCATCTGTGGCAAAGACCTCATACCCCTGAATAACCCCGCCTTTTTCCTCAGGCAGTCCAACCAGCCCTGCAATATGATATTCTCCGGCCTGTTCTATAACATCAATCACCGAGCGGCAGTGTCCTCCCGCTCCAATCAGTACTATTTCAACACCTTTATCTCTCATATTACACAGCTGACATTACCCCCTTTTTTTTCCTGAGACCAGGCTCATGCAATGCAACAGGCATCTCTCTGTTGCCATACAGCTCCCTTATGAATGAGATAATATCATCACAAATATTTTCTCTCATATATTATACAGACCTGGTTTATACCGTGCCAGATTCTCCGGCCTGATAAACCACTCTATACTATCTCTCAATCCCTTCCTGAGATCATACTCAGGCTTCCATCCTGTTAGTGATGTAATCAGGCTGTTATCTCCCCATAGACGCTGAACCTCTGATGCTTCCGGTCTGATCCTCTGCTCATCAGTGATGACCGGAACACCTCCTCCCATAAGATCCATTATTATCTCTGCTATCTCCCCAACAGAGGCCTCCTTCCCTGAACATATGTTTATCTCCCTGCCAACGGTAGCCTCATTCTCTGCCAAAGATAATAAACCCGCGACAGTATCCTTTACATAATTCATGTCTCTTTTGGGAGTGAGACTGCCCAGTTTTACTGATTTAGCGCCTGAGGCTACCTGTGTTATTATTGTAGGTATAACGGCACGTGCACTCTGTCGCGGTCCATAGGTGTTAAACGGACGAGCTATCGTCACCGGAAGATTAAAAGAATACCAGAAGCTAAGGGCAAGGGCATCAGCCCCTATCTTTGATGCCGAATAGGGCGATTGCGGTTGTCTGGGATGTTTCTCATCAATAGGCACATAAAGAGCAGTGCCATACACCTCTGAGGTGGAGGTATGTATCACTCTTATGTTCCCGTAGTCACGTGCCGCCTGTAGTATGTTCAGCGTACCCATGACATTTGTTGATGCATATGATGACGGTGCATGATATGAATAAGGGATAGCTATTAATGCCGCCAGATGAAAAACAACACTGGTGCCCTTTACCAGATCGCGACAAAAATAGGGATCACGTATGTCTCCGCTGACTACCTCAAGCGAGGCCGACGACGGTAACTTATCAAGCCAGCCCGTACTATTAAATGAGTTATACTGCGCTAATGCTCTTACCTTATATCCCCGCAGTAACAGTAACTCTGTAAGATGAGAGCCGATAAATCCATCAGCCCCCGTAACCAAAACAACAGCATTATTATCCATTGACAGATTGTTTATTCAGGGAATTTATGGATTTTAGTTAACGATAAAAAATTATTTTCTGATATCTCTGTTATCAGATTGAAAATATCATAAGTTTTCAAAATACCACTTCGATGCCCGTCTGATACCCTCCTCAAAGTAAACCACCGGAGAATAACCAAGCAGCTCTTTCGCTTTGTCAATTGAGGCCATTGAATGAGGTATGTCACCCTGCCGCTGTGGCCCGTATTGCGGCTCAACAAAGGCTATCCGCGCATCATACTCCGACAGGCTACCCCGCAGATGCCTGTACATCTCATTGAGAGTGATGCGGTCACCACAGGCTACATTATATACCGTATTTAACGCTTCCACATTGGTTGTAGTGGCAGCCAGGTTGTTTGCCAGTATCACATTATCAATATATGTGAAATCACGTGAGTTGGTCCCATCTCCATTGATCACTGGCGACTGCCCCTGTTTAAGCCTCATTGTAAACAGAGGTATCACTGCCGCATACTGCCCTTCAGGATCCTGACGCCGGCCGAAGACGTTAAAATACCTCAACCCTATTGTCTCCATGCCATACACATCGCTGAAGACACGCGCATACTCCTCATTGACAAGCTTGGTGACAGCATAAGGCGACATAACCCGCCCGGTCTTTTCTTCCCTCTTGGGCAGATCAGGTGCATCACCATATACCGATGAGCTCGAAGCATAAACAAACCTTCTTATACCTGCATCACGGGCAGCTATAAGCATATTCAGAAAACCACTTACATTAACCGCATTAGTAGTGTCAGGGTCTGCTATGCTGCGCGGAACACTCCCCAATGCAGCCTGGTGTAACACTACATCCATACCATCAGCTGCCCTGCGACATACATCCAAATCACGTATATCACCCTCTATCAGGGTGAACATATCATTGTTCAGCAAAGGCTCAATATTCTTTCTCTTCCCTGTGGAAAAATTATCCAGGCATGTAACCCTGTTTCCCCGTTCTATAATGTCATGACACAATCCTGACCCTATAAAACCTGCACCACCGGTGACTAATACTTGTTTGC
>QKCK01000150.1 GCA_003245695.1 Bacteroidota bacterium
AGTATATAAACTTAACCCCCGGCAGGCTGTTGCAGAAGTCGCCTACTGCCGCTTTCAGCCCAAAACGGCTCAGCGACTCAGGCATCAGGTGGTGGGCTACGCGACGCATCTCCAGTATCGACTGGTCTATCAGGTCTATCGCTTTGATAAAGCGTTCCACATCAGACTGTTCCATTAGTTTTCCCATGTCAATATCTTTTATGTTAAGCCTTGCTGCCGAGAGTATGCCACCCAGGCCGTCGTGCAGGTCACGCGATATGCGTGTGCGCTCCTGTATCTCACCGCTGAGGACAGAACGGGTAGCGATGAGCTGCTGCTCCTGTTTCATCTTATGCACCTGCAGCTCCGCATGCTTTCGCTTCTGCCGCGCCCAGAGCCATGCCAGCATGATGGCAGTCATAATAAGAAGCAGTATCCCCCCTCCTGCCATCTCAAGCCACTGGCGACGACGCGACAGCTCCTTCAGCGAAGCTATCTGCAACTCTTTCTTCTCGGTCTCATATTTCACCTCCAGCTCAGCTAATGCCGACTGGTAGTTCTTGGCCGAGAGATTCTTCTGTGTATCCCAGGCCAGACGCGAATACTTCTCCACCTCTGCGGCATCCCCCAGATGAGCATATGCCTGGGCAAGAGTCTGATATCTTGATATATTCGCCAGCGGATCACTGTTGTTTATCTCCAGAGATTTCAGGGCTGCCTGCTCTGCCTCACGCCACCGCCCTTTCTTTGCGCTCAGCTCCGCCATGATAAGGTATGAAGTGCTGCGGGCCGACTCGTACTTAATGGTATCCAGGCCACGCAGGGCACGGTGCACATACACCTCTGCCTCCTCATTCTTTTCCTGGTTCATATATATTATCGCCAGCTGGTTATTCAGTCCGGCACATTCCAGGGGCTCCTCGCGGGTGTGGGTAAAGAAATAGCTGCCTGCCTTAGTGGCGGCCTCCAGCGCCTTACCATAATCATGCCTGCTGATATATATATCAGCCAGGCCGTGGTAAGCTGATGCTATACGCAACGAATCGCCCGACCTGACCGCATAGACAAGCGCCGTATCCATGTTACTCAGCGCCTGATCATAGTTGCCCAGCGCCATATACATCAGACCTATATTGTGGCGCGCAATGCTTATCTGTTCCTTATATCCATGCTTCTCAAAGATAGCCAGCCCCTTAAGGTAATAGCTTACGGCCTCGTGCAGCTTACCCTGCATCTGCATCAGGTTACCCATGTTACCGTAAATGGATGACCTTGTATCATCTATCTGACTGACAGTGTACTTATCCGGGAAAGCCGACATCTTATCCGTTGCCCACAGTGCCTTTTCATAATAAAACATGGAGCTGTCGTACTGCAAACCATAGTATTGGTTTACTGCCATGATCCTGTAGGCTGTGGCCCTTCCTCCCCACAGGTTGAGTTCCTCACTAAGCTTAATGAGCTTGTTGGCATAATATGATGACTTTTTTACATCAATAAGCTGATAACCATTGGCCAGGCTGCGGTATATCTTACCCAGCTCTGCACCATGCACAGTATCGGCTGCCAGGATGGTCTCAAGAGAATCTATGTTACGCTTCCTGTGGTCACCATAGGCATAAAGACCCTCCGCCCGGCAGATAAACAAAAGCAACACTAATATTATTTTGATACCCTTCCTCATACCACTTTTTAATGTTTGAATCGTAACATTTTTTGTTTCCGCCACAAATATATGAGATTTCCAATGCAGGCCTCTCTCCTCAAATGAGGGTTTTACACCACACAACTGTTAAACCCTCATATGGGGATATGAAAATAGATGTGTCTCAGCTTGTTTTGCGGACTGATAAAACAATGTTTAATCCTGCTGCAGCCTGACTGCCGTTAGACTTATGGTTCATGAAATACATTACCATCAGACAATGAGTCTCATTGCATTCCTGGAAAATGTCAGGAGGAAGTTTTTATAAAATGTAATGTCTCATGAGGAATAAACTGATTTTTTTAATTGCAATGATGCTGCTGACAGGGCTTACATCAACAGCCCAGATAAAGGTAGACGTGAAAAAGAAAATTAACAGGGAGGCCAACCGGCGGGCTAATGCTAACGCTGATAAAGCCATTGACAAAGGCTTTGACTCAATGGAGGAGGGTATCGGAGACCTCTTCAGAAAGGAAGAGAAGAAAGAAGAGACAGCGAAAGAGACAAAGGTCAATGCCAGTAAAGATCAGAAAGAGGATGAGGCGGAGCAACAGGAAGAAGAAGCTGCCGGTGAGGCCAGGGTACAACCACAGCCACAGCTGAGCTGGGCAAAATATGACTTTGTCCCCGGAACAGAGATCATCTTCGAAGACAACCACGAGGGAGAACAGAATGGCGAATTCCCGGGTAAATGGGACATGAAAAGCGGCGTGATAGAGAATGCTGAATTTGACGGCAGCAACGTCATCTACTTCCGCGAGACTGGCAACGCGCCTAATGGTATTGTACCAATGATGAAAGATTGCAAATCTGACTACCTTCCCGATGAGTTTACCATTGAGTTTGATGCTTACTTCGAGGCTGATAAGTTTAATCGTTTTTTCTGGGTCCATTTCTACGATGCAAAGAACCAGAAGAGAAACATGATCAATCCTCTTAAAATCGATATCAACAGTATCGATTTTGGTGACACAAAAAAACTATATCCCGGTGCTGCACGATCCAACATCGACAAAACAGCTAAATGGAGACATATAGCTATCTCATTCAACAAACGTGCCCTCAAGGTGTATATGGATGATACGCGTATGCTTAATATCCCAAATATCACAGAAAACCCGACAGGGATAACCATAGGGGCATACAATCACAAGGAAGGGATGTTCTTCATAAAAAACATACGCATAGCCCAGGGTGCCGTGCCGTTGTACGACAAATTCCTTACCGACAACAAATTCATCACTACAGGTATCAGGTTCGATGTAGGCAAGGCTACCATCAAACCTGAGAGCATGGGTACCATCAACTATGTGGTGAAGATGATGACCGACCATCCTGATCTGAATTTCTCAGTTGAAGGGCATACCGACAGCGATGGCTCCGACGCAACCAACCAGTCGCTCTCGGAGGCGCGTGCCAGAGCAGTCATGGAGAAGATGATTGAGCTGGGCATATCTGCCGAACGCCTAAAAAGCACTGGCTATGGTGAGAGCAAGTCTCTTGCTGACAACAGTACCTCCGAAGGAAAAGCACAGAACCGCAGGGTCGAGTTTGTAAAATTTTAATCAGCTGACATCATGAAAAAAATAATACTTGTTATATCGTTTCTGTCGATCATGGGCCTGGTAAATGCCCAGCCGACATACAACTACCAGAAAAGGTTTCAGGTAAAATCGGGACATGTCGAATACCGGTTGTCAGGTAATACTACCGGGACGAAGTCATTGTGGTGGGATAACTACGGAGAGAGATACCGCGAGGAGATCAACACCGAAGAGATAGTCAAATCGGGCAGAAGAATTGAAACAGTTGTAAATAACTCACTATCTGTGTTTGATGGCACATACTATTACAACGTGAATATGGCCACCATGAGCGGAACCAAACTTCACAAGAACGCCATCCCCGACTTCAGCATACTGGGTAGCGGGCTTAATGACGGTGAGATGGAACAGCTGGGAGAGGGACTGCTGGGGGCCTTTGGCGGTAAGGTAGAGAAAAAGAGTGAGACAGTGCTGGGTCGTTCCTGTGATGTGACAACGGCTATGGGCGCCACAGTCCATAGTTACAAAGGGGTAACCCTCAAATCACTAACCATAATGAAATCGGTGGAAGAAAGGGAGGAGGCACTCTCGTTCGAAGAAAACATCACTGTCACTGCAACGCTGTTCATGCCGCCGGCAAATGCTTCCATAGAAGATGTCAGCGCCGACGTCAGCGGTGATGAGGAGTTCTATGAAGAGTCAGAAGATGAAGAGGAACTGCTGTCCCCTTCAGGTATTGAATTTGAAAAATTCCGCTACGAGAGCGAACGCGTGCGTCGCGCTATGGGATACAGCTTTGCCATGCACGATGCCTCCGGCGGTGAATATTCATCGATGTGGATGAAGCACCCAAAGAATACTGTCTGGATCCTCGTTAACTCACTGCAGAATTATGCCACCTGGCGTGAAGACTTCGCCGACGACGGCATTGAGTATTTCACAGACAATAACAGGCGCATGGCCTACCGCTCCGACAATTTCTACGATGAGGAGACCGGCACATCCACCCCCGGCAGCATTTTACTTGTTGAGGTAAAAGAGAAAGACGCCTTTATACGCATTACCTGCTCTCCACAGAAGACAAAAGAAGAACTAATAAACATTTTTAAACTATTCAATTTTTAAACTCATGAAAAGAAGATATCTGCTTAGCCTTGTGGTACTGATTGCTCTGGGCGTTACCTCCTGCGATAAACTAACAATAGACCCGGGCGACGAGGCTAATGTGTTATGGACCAGCGAACTGGCACTACCTATCAACCCTTCACTGGGAGGCAACTATATGCCCGCGGTAGACGACGATGACAACATATATGTGCTGATGCGTAACTTTGATGGAGGATTGTGGGGCGGTTATGCCATGCAGAAATTTGACAAGAACGGTAATGAAATGTGGGTAAAGCAAAGCACTGAAGAGGGCTACACACCACATAATCAAATGCCTACTTTTTATAATAACAGACTCTACTTCACCACCGACGAGAAAGTTGTATGCCTTAATGCCGGAACCGGCAACAGCGAATGGGAGTATAATGTACCTGACAGCATGCTCTATATCACCCCGGCTATTGCCATCGTCAACAACCAGGTACTTATAACACTTGAGAATTTTACGGCAGAACACTCATACCTCTTTGCCCTTGACCCTGCCAGTGGTAGAGTAAAGAGCACACTGGGTATCACCGACAGCCGTGTATGGCTCAATATGGCAGCCCGGGGAAACACCGTTTATCTGGCCTATGGCAAACTGTACAAAGTGACTGTCAATGCAGGCGGCAGCATGCATCTCGACTGGAGCGTTCAGCTACCCGGCGGAGACCCTACTTATTACATCAGCTTTGAGAACGATATAGTCATCTCTCCCAACGGAGATGTGTCTTTTGCTTATGCCGAAAACAGGAACGCTCAGCTTGACCATATCATATCATATAACAGCTCCGGCACAAAGCTGTGGGAATATGAACGTTCTTATGCAAGCCACATCACACTCGACGAAGATGGGAATATATATGATGGCGGGATAAATGATCTGCTAAAGATCGACGCTGCCAGCGGACAGAAAGCGTGGGAGACAGAACCACCAAGCGAGACACTGGGCTTCGGCAACTCTTTTACAGCAATGGTACACGCTGCCAACGGAGTCATGTACTGCGGCGATGTTTATGGCATCTACGGTGTGAACTATAGCGGCGAGGTGAAATACTCACTCTTCCCTGAAAAGATATCAGGCACTTCCACTCCACTGACCGATGTCACACTTCTTGGCAATGGCAACATCATTGTGATGAGCATGGGCGAGGATGGCGGAAACGGTAATATCCACTGTATTGAAGCTGAGACAGAAGGCATTGCGGCCACAGGATGGCCCAAACGCGGCGGAGACGCAGCAAACACATTTAATGTTCAATAAATAGTTACACAGAAGCATTGGTCTGGGGTTGAGGTGTTGATGCGTTGATATGTTTATGCGTTAGGGCTGACGAATCAACGAATCAACACTTCCTTCCACAGAAGGCAGCGTGCGCGGGCTGCCCACTCCTGCTCAAACACCCACAAACTCCGATAACTACGGAAGGCAGCGCGCGCGGGCTGTCCACGGCCGGCGCGAAGTACGGGTGAGGACGTTGCGGGTGTGCGAAGCCCGGCCAGTGTAGCGGGCGAAGGACGACCCCGGACTTGTCAGCCGTGGGCTCCTTTCTTTCGTTCTTTCTTTGGAGAAGCAAAGAAAGAACAAAACAATAAAAATCCCCATTCCAGGCATACTGATAACCACTTGCTTAAGCTATCAAACTGATATTTATAACATCACTTATTTCTTTTACTTTCTTTGTCTTGATACAAAGAAAGTAAACAAAGAAAAATCAAGGCTTCAGATCTTTTTGGGATCCGTCTGCTGCTGCCATCTCCACGCGTTACAACTCACCATCCATGGTAGATTAATCCGAAATGATTATAAGATTTTCGCCATGTCTGGTTCAGACAGTAACGCTTGGTAAGGCCCCACCCTTCTGCTGCCCTCCTCATCCGTCTCTTCATCCAAAAACCTCTGAGGCCGCTCCCAAAGCCTCAAGTTTCAGTAATTACAGAATGCGAAGTGCGTGGGTCACTAAGCCCAGGGCAGACATTAGGAAACTCCGATTTCCACAGGAGGCAGCGCGCGCTGGCTGTCCACGGAGGGTGCGAACTTTGGTTGAAGCCGTGGTGGGTATATCCGCCAGGATTTGGCTTGTGTAGCAGGCGGAGGCTTCGGGCAAAGTTATCCTCCGTGGTGCCCTTTCTTTCCTCCTTTCTTTGGGCACGCAAAGAAAGG
>QKCK01000227.1 GCA_003245695.1 Bacteroidota bacterium
AGCTTTTTCATAACTATCTGGTTAAAAGTTTAGCTATCGTTCAGATGATTTCAAACAAAAGTAATAATTGGAATTATAATAATCACATATTAAACAGTTTATCTTGTGTCTTTCGCTTTCAGTGGCATCTCCTCCTCTGAATCATTTATTTTTCTCATGGGCAGACGTATACAACCATACATGGTACAGGATCGGTTATGCAGGAATGGTGCGACGGCCGGGACAGTAATGGTCCCTATCGATTAGAGATACCTTCCATAAATCAGATTCAGCGCCTTCGGGGCTGAAGAAGTTTCTTTTATGTTATTCCCGGGGTCGACGACCCCGGGTTACTCAGATTTGGCACCTGTCGGTGCCCAGATTCTGACACCCCTGGTCAAGAATCCATCAGGCAACATATGCAAAAATCTGCCGTCTTTTCATAATCAAAGACTTAAGAATATGAAAAGAATAGCTACTCTGTTATGTTGTATATGCGTTCTGGTAAACGTATCCGGACAGGTCAACGGCAGGCTGCCAGAGACTGAGATAATGACCCTTGGGGTGTTCCATTTTGCCTATCACAACCTTGATGTTGTCACAACAGCTGACAAGGATAAGATCTCTGTCATTGAAGAACCCTATCAGTCTCAGATCATTGCCGTAGCAGAGGCCCTGGGCAGCTTCAGGCCGACTATCATTGCAATAGAAGTAACACCTGACAGACAGGGCGAAATAGACTCCCTGTATTCTTTATACCTGAACGACAAGCTCACCCTGGGTAAAGATGAGATATACCAGCTGGGTTTCAGGATGGGCAAACAACTCAGCGTTCCGGTGATATATTGTGTTAATGACTGGGGCCGGCCTTATGAAAACATAGAGGCATTGTTCAGAGACAGTACCCGCACTGCCAGACTGGAAGATTATTTTATGCACTCACCTGATTCTGTATATCGTACCCCCGGCACTTCAAAAAAAGTATCAAATATTGTCACTGAACTGATTGACCTGAATGATCCTGAGGTAATCAAGGAGAGACTGTCTGTTTACCTGCTTAACCCATTTAAGTATGAAGAACAGCCCGGCGACTTTACCGGTGTCGATTTTGAGACGGGGAGGTGGTTCAGCCGTAACCTGAGGATATACAGAAATATTCAGAGAATACCGCATACTGAAAATGACAGGATACTGCTTATTATCGGCAGGGATCACCTGAACCTGCTTAATCACTTTTTTGATGTCTCCAGGGAGTTTAAGCTTGTCTCACCACTGCCGTACCTGGAGACTGCGAGAGAGAAATAGTAAGGTGGGTGTGTCGTGCGGGCGTGTCGGAGCGCAGCGTAGATCCCGGCCGTTAGCGCCGGGACGGTCATGTCGGAGCGAAGCGGAGATCCCGGCCCCGTCGGGACGGTCTGCGTTTATTTGTTGATTCGTTTATTTGTTTATTTGTTTATTCGTTTAGGGTGTGTCATTTCCCTTTAGACTTTGGACTTTGGACTTTGGACTTTGGACTTTAGACTTTAGACTTTGGACTTTAGACTTTAGACTTTAGACTTTAGACTTTCCCCGACATACCACCCCCCCGACTCCTGGCGTCGCCGGACCCCTCCTGACTCAGGAGGGGAAATTTCACACTGGATAATATCTCTTCCCTCACATCTCACATCTCACATCTCACATCTCACATCTCAAGTCTCAAGTCTCAAGCCTCAAGTCTTTACGCTCTACGATTTTTTTTATCAATGCATCAGTTGTGATTAAACCTTTCAGTATTATTATTGTCTAATATGAAAAGAGAAAAAGATAAAAACACTTTTTTCAATGAAACTAAAACCCCTGATGTTAGCATTAATGATCATGGCGACAGGATGCAGCAGAGATAATGATGACCCTTCTGACTCAATGTACTTTCCGTCCGGCACACAGTGGGAGACCACTTCGCTGTCAGTCCTTGACTGGAATGTGAGTGCCGTGCAGCCACTAAAAGATTATCTGGCAGAGAAAAATACCAAATCATTCATGATCCTTGTCAATGGACGTATCGTTATGGAGGAGTACTTTAACGGACACACCGCAACCGACACCTGGCAATGGAACAGCGCAGGCAAGACACTGGTATCAGCTTCGACGGGAATAGCACAGCAGGAGGGACTGCTTAATATAAACAATAAGGTTTCTGATTACCTTGGGACAGGATGGACAAGCGAGTCTGCAGAACAGGAAGCCCTGATAACCACCCGGCATCTGCTGTCAATGACCTCTGGTATTAACGATGAGAGTAACCTGGTGATAAGGGCAAACCTTACATACCTTGCCGACGCCGGAACACGATGGTCGTACAGTAATGTTTTTCAGAAGCTGATGGATGTTGTTGCTGAGGCTTCGGGCCAGGATTTTGAACCCTTTTTCAACTCACATATCAAAGACAAAATCGGGATGGACGGATACTGGAACTATGGTCTGATATTTACAATCTATCATAGTACCACCCGCAGTATGGCTCGATTTGGCCTGTTAGCCCTGAACAGGGGAAACTGGGATGGTGAACAGATCATTGACGAGTCCTTCTTTAATGAAAGTGTTATCCCCTCACAGACGATTAATCCGTCATACGGATATCTGTGGTGGTTAAATGGTAAAAATGGTTATATGACCCCTGGCAGCCAGACCTGGTATCAGGGTCCGCTTGTCCCCGATGCCCCTTCAGACATGTATGCGGCGATGGGAGCCGAGGACCAGCGTATCTATGTCATCCCATCAAAAAAGATGGTTGTGATAAGAATGGGAGATGCCTCCGATCCGGCAAACCCTGATTTTGCCATTTCAGGATTTGATAATGACCTGTGGGAAAAGATCAATGCTGTCATAGAGTAGGAGAGACGGTCATGTCGGAGCGCAGCGTAGATGCCTTCCTCCTTCGTTACCCTTCGGCGTACAGCTGGCGAGTGGTTTGTTTATGTCAGCTCTATTCTATATCTTGTATCATCTGAATAGGAGATTGCACCCTTCAGCAATGCAGACGCAAAAAGGTTATACTGTCAGACGTTAGAATCATGAAAATGAGGATACTTCTTATCATAATATTTTGTCTGATCTCCTGGAATGTATATTCGCAACGATTGACATGTGAACATATTGATCAATTTGAATTAACTGATATTTATAACGAATTGACTAAAGTGGGTGTTTATTCAGTTGAGGATTCAAAATGTTTTGGAGAAAGTCTGTCAAGACGTGACAGCACAAACGGAATTAAGCAAGTCTTAACTTATAGCGGACCCTTTACGAATGGATGCTTAAAATGCCTGTATCACAAATTTGGATTTAAGACATACGAATTTGCTCCGGATGATTTGATTTTCGAAACTATTGATTCTTTTATTCAGGCATACAATACAATTATGAAATCGATGTTAACCAGCAATCAAAGAAGGGATATTGATGATTTCAATTATAGTTCCAATGAAATATTTACCACGTTTTTGACAACAAAAAATCAGTATGATCTGGAATTAGTTAATGATTCTACTTTGAACTTTAAAATGCACTCTGATACTCTTGAATATCTGTTTAAATCGGATGTGGATTTAATAACTATCAGCATCGCAGACTCGATAAATGATGCAAATCCTTATAAACTAAGTTATCCTGACTTAAAAACAAATGGATTTAAGGTTAATACAGGAGATGGTAAGAAGTTGAAACTATATGTTTGTTATGACTTTAGTTTATTACCTGATAAATATGAAATTTGTTGGTGTGATGTACTTGAGAAGAAATATAGAATGATTATACCATTGAAATTAAAATAAGTACGATTGTATATTCACAGTAAAAAAGGGTAGGGACGGTAACGGCAAATTAAAAGAGAGCCACAATTTTTACATACTGCATATGCTCAGCTTCACAAAGGGACAAACCTTTTAAGATATTTGTCAATTTTTTTGTTGACCACGCTAAGGGTCTTATCCGCAATCACTAGATAGTTTGAAATACTTAGTACTTTTGTCGTAACGCAGCTATAAGAAAACAGTCATTAAAGAGAAGAGCATATGGAGTTTAAAGAGGTATTAGAAAGACGCCGGACCATCCGTGATTTCAGTGATAGAGATGTCACACCGGATATTATCATGAATGCCATTGAAAACGGCTTTAAGGCGCCATCATATAATCATCTGAGAGACTGGGAGTTTGTTGTGATACGATCATCAGCAACAAAAATCATGCTTATTGACTCCGAGGAGCTGGGGAAGCCTGTTGACATGGGTGAGCTGAACAGGATATTTGAGAATGAAGAGGCCGTAAAAAAAGAGATGTATCTCGATGCCATCCCTAAGCAGAAAAAGATGATACTTACCGCTCCCGTTGTGGTTGCTGTTATCTTCAAACCAAAGACCAGGGTGGAAGAGGCCAGGAGAGTTTATGACCTCAATTGTCTTGCATCAGTATGGGCCTGCATAGAAAACTTCCTTTTAAGCCTTGCTGAACAAGATGTCTTTGGAGTGACATACATACCACAGAATACTGCCAGTGTCAAGGAAAAACTGGGGGTCCCCGGTGAATATGAGATTGCTGCCCTGATACCTGTGGGGTACAAAGCGGATAGTGCAAAGGCTCTCAGACAAATAGATATTGATGTTCAGAAGAGAATACACTACGAGAGATGGGATTGAAGTCGAAAGTCTAAAGTCTAAAGTTGAAAGTCGAAAGCTGAGGAACGGAGTGACGAAGTCCCGCGGAGCGGGATCTGTAAAGTCCAAAGTCCAAAGTCTAAAGTCTAAAGTCCGTAATTACCAGATACCAAATGAACGACAAAACGCATCAACACTTAAGTTGAAAGTTCATAAAGTTCATAAAGTTGAAAATCCGTATAGTCCGGAAACTCTACTTTTATCTTCCGCCTTCGCTACGCTGTGTCGGACAGGTTTTACTTCCGCCTTCGCTACGCTACGTCGGACAGGTTTGTCTTTCCCTCACACCTCATTCCTCACGCCTCACCCCTCATTCCTCACGCCTCATTCCTCACACCTCACCCCTCACGCCTCACCCCTCACGCCTCACGCCTCACTCCTCATCCCTCACCTCTCAAAACTTTTCCTGCATCAGACCATGATAATGAGTTTGAATCAAATGACGAAGACTATTATTATATTCGTCCTGAATTGAATACATTGACTCTTGAAAACAGAATTGCAACAACACATTAATAAAACCAGGGTGAGAAAGAATGAAAGTAATAGCAATCAATGGTAGTCCGAGAAAGAGGTGGAACACACACATGCTTCTTGAGAGATGTCTGGAAGGCGCAGGAGAAGCAGGCGCAGAAACTGAACTGATCAATCTGTACGATCTTCAGTTCAAAGGCTGTACCAGCTGTTTCGCATGTAAATTAGAAGGAAACAGAGTTACAAAATGTACCATGAAGGATGATCTGGAGATTGTCTTACAAAAGATCTGTGAATGCGATGCTCTGGTGTTGGGATCACCGGTCTATTTCACCTCCGTTTCCGGAGAGATGAAATCGTTTATGGAGCGCCTGTTTTTCCCATATACCTCTTATGAAGGCAAACCTTCATCTTTTGGAAAGAAGATCAATACTGCATTCATCTATACCATGAATGTACCATCTTTTCTATTACCACTGGCAGGGTACAACAGACTCTTCAGGTATAACCAGAAGATCATGAAGCGTCTCTTTGGCACCGGTGAGTCTTTAAAAGCAACAGCAACATACCAGTTTGATGATTACAGCAGATATGCCATGACATATTTTGACGGGAAAAAGCGGCTTAAAAGGAGAGAAACGGTTTTTGTTGATGATTGTATGAAGGCTAAGGCGATGGGGAGAAGAATTTGTTTAAGAAAAATTAAATAATTTACTCAGAACATGCTTATTTTGGTCCGATAAAGTTTTTAAGAGATACATATTGTTAAACAAAAAATTCATGTTATGATTATTTCAACAACAGACAGGATTCCGAATAAAGAGATTACAGAGATACTTGGTATTGCAAGAGGAAGTACTGTACGAGCCAGAAGTGTTGGCAGAGATATTATGGCTGGTCTGAAAAATATTGTTGGAGGAGAGATTGAGGAATACACAAAACTGCAGGCGCAGTCAAGGGAACAGGCAATGCAGAGGATGGTTGATGATGCCCGGAGGCTTGGCGCAGATGCAGTTGTCAATGTAAGAATGACAACCTCGATGATAATGCAGGGAGCCTCTGAGATCCTGGCATACGGTACAGCAGTAAAGATATCCTGAGATGGGTCTGATAGAGAAATTTATGGTAAGCGCTTATGGCATTTTCATTGGAGCATGCCTGGTTATACTGGTCTTCCTGATCGTACGAAGATGTAAGATCAGAAAGAGTGAAGACTTTGAGAAAAGAAGTAACTGATAGATTTGTTGATTCGTTGATTTGTTTATTCGTTCAGTAGACCCCATAAACGCATAAACGTATAAACGCATCAACGCATCAACGCCTCAACATTTGGCAGTAAAGGAGACTATAGAAAAGGAACGCTAAGAGAAGTTCACAATGG
>QKCK01000100.1 GCA_003245695.1 Bacteroidota bacterium
TATTTAAATAATATTACAATCGATTATTTTTCCACATCAGATTTACCTCCAAGCTTTTCGACAGTATACAAAAGAGGTAATTCAACAAAGAAAGTAGTCCCTTTATCCTGGCTTGACTCAAACCATATAGCTCCGCCAGCAGACTCCACATAACGTTTTACAATGGAAAGTCCCAGTCCCATACCAGAGGATTTGGTTGTAAAATTAGGAGTAAACATCTTTGTCTTAAGCTCTTCAGGTATTCCGGAGCCATTATCCTTGAATATTATCTGCGTCTTGTCAAAAGAAGCTATGACTGTTATTCTGATGACACCAAACCTACCGGCAGGGATAGCCTGGATTGCATTTTTTATCAGGTTTGAAAAAATCCCATTCAGATGTTCCTTATCAGCCATCATCATCACCTTGCTATAGTTTCCACTCTCAAGTATGATTTTCACCCCTTCTGTCTGGCCGAATAACTCAATAGAACCTTTTAATTGTACAAGCAGGTCAGTCTCAGTAGGTTCAGCAGATGGCATCCGCGCAAAATTTGAAAAGGCAGTTGCAATAGATGAAAGATTATCAATGTATTCTATCTGGTTTGCAGTAAAAGTCTCAAGCCGTTTGTTAAAATCAGGCGCATCGTCTTTCCACCACCTAAGTAATTGCTGGACATTCAGCTTCATAGGTGTGAGCGGATTCTTTATCTCATGGGCTATCTGGCGAGCCATCTCTCTCCATGCCATCTCACGTTCACTTCTGGCAAGTTTACGTGCACTGTCATCCAGCTCATCAATCATCCTGTTATACTCATTCACCATCTCTCCTACTTCATCCTTGCTCTTATAATGGATATGTTCACTCTTTCTTCCTAATTGAACTGATGCCATTGCCCTTTGCAGCATCTGAAGAGGAGAGGTGAGGCGGTTACTTATAAATACTGCAATCCACATCATGAGCATCATGAATACAAAGGTAAAATTCACAACCGAGACCACCAGTGAGGAGATCTCATCGGCAAGAAGATCCTGCATCCTGAAATATGGCAGATTAACATAACCCAGCAACTTGCTCCCATCACCATTGGTATATAAAGGCATATATGCTGACATATACTTCAGGTTTCCAATCTTTTCCTCATGTATATACTCAACCTTCTTGTTTACCATCATCTCACTAAAAGCGTCAGCATTTATTCTTATCCCTTCAAGTTGCTTCTTGAATATCTCCGGACGCGATGTTGCAATAAGCTCACCAGATGGATTATAAAGGTTTATATCTGAAAGAAAGACATTTGAGAGTCTTACAAGCAGCGTATTTATTACCTGAATATCAGTATTTCTAATATCACCTGTGGAGATTATATTCTGATTAAACTCCATCTCAATAGCAAGAACCACTGATTTGATCTTCTCTCTGAGAAGTCTTGTATGATTTTCGGTGAATTTTGATATACTAAGGAACATTGCCGCCATAATAACTATGGCAAATACTGTTACCAGCACTGATGAAAATGCAAGCTGAAGTTTTCGCTTGAAAGTACTGAAATGAAAGAATTCCAGGGGCTCACCCCTGAATACCAAAACAATAACAAACGTAACCAGAAGGGTAAGGATAAAGATATAAGCGAAAGTAATAAACCTGTCGAAGAAGGTTATTTCAGCTTTGCTTATTACAACAGTCATATCACCCCGGTTGTAAAGAAGGTGTTTATACATCCCCTTGTTTACCACTTGGTATTCACTGCCTGAAAAATCAGTCTTAAACACTCTGTCTTCATATTGGTAATCACCAGAGTGAAGAATCAGAGTCCCTCCCGAATATTTTGCATAGGAAATATCCTTCAATTTTGGATATCTCTGTGTTGCATTATCAATAAGCAGCTCCGGATAACCCGGTTGGTAATTTTCTATCTGACTTGAAAGTTCGATAAACAACCCTGTTGTCAGGAAAGGTGATACATAATAATAGAGTCGTGTAAGATAAAACGCTCTCCCCAGGTTGTAATTTATAAAGTAGAAGTTCGTTCCGGTAATCTGAGATCCTCTCTCTTTTATTCGCTCATCAAAGAAAAAGAAGCAGTTTGCGGCATAAGAGCCCTGCAGTGGAAGCTCCAGAGGAGAATCATCAAAACAGATTACAGTATTAAAGTCATAATTATCCCAATATCCGTTAAAGTAATTATCAAGCAGATACTTATCTATTGCCACATAATCGTTTTCCGTGAAAATCTCCTTCTTCATCAGTCGTCTGATAGTTGTATCAGATTCAAGTTTAGGAGAGAGATCCAGCAGCAGTGATTCGGCTACAAGGTCATTATCGTTTGCAATTGAGACTGCCATAACCTTCATCGCTTCATCCTCTTTTTTATCAGAGAATTTTATAATCATCGAGGTAAGGTAGATACCTGCAAAAAATGAGAAGATTGCAAGTTCATTAAACAGTGTTATCGATGATCGCATCCAAAGAAGTATTGCAGCTGATTCAAAAAGGATAAAGAGCACACCTGCGATACCTATTGGAAGTCCGGCAAAGGAAGAAAGCAATAGAGTCAGAGAGTAAATAACTATCAGGAACAACACAGAGCCTGCTGTATAGTTACTCAGGACTCTGAAGGCACAGATAATAAATACCATAGGTATTGATAAAAGAACCAGGATTGATAACAGACCGGCAATGCCTAACAGGTCGACATCAAGAATCTTATACGCTTCAAAATTTGCTGATGAATCAATAATCATAGATTTGAATACAGAATGAGCAACAGCAAATGATGCAAATGCCACAAACAGTAAAATAAGAGCTAAAATCAGATCTCGCTTATTCCTGCTATTACCAGAGCCTTTAAAAGGAAAATGTTTATAGAAGGTATAGGTAAAATTGAGAAGGAGGAAACTCAAAAGCAGCAGGTGTCCGATGGAGGGGATAACCTTACCATATGCAAATACAAAATGGGAGAAAAGTTTTGTAAGATGGATAGATCCTGGGAGAGAGGTAAGAGTAAAAAGGGAATAAAAAGCTATTTGGGCTACAAAACTGAAAATTAGCGCTACGTAATGACCTCTCTTATATATGAACCAATCGGTAAAACAATTCAGGAGAAAAATCAGAGAAATAAAAAACACAGTCCACAAAAGCAAAGGGAAGATAATAAAAAACGTATTTGACTTTGGGTCAGGAAAAAGAACTGCAAAACTGAATTTCCCATCCTGGGAGAAGATATGAAATGGAGAGCTTTGCTGATCGAAGCTCATTCCTGTTGACTCGGGCATCTTGTAAGCAGGCAGAAATCCTGTTTTCAGAATATCATTTTGAATTTTATAGTTTTTCCCTATACCGATTAGAGCGACAATATCATAATCAAGTGATTTGCGGCATACCGGAATAAACCACTCATTGCTTATGAATACCATTTTTTTGACAGCGAGAGAGTCGTTGTAAAGTGGCTGAAAACTGACATTATTGTCTGACCAGAAAGAGATTCTGTTTTTATAATATACCAAAAGAAGAATGTCGTCCTTATTTGCTGCATTGGTAACATTCTCTTTTGTTAAAGCAGATGTCCCTCTGCCAGAAGCTAGTCTGGCCTCAGTTTCATTGATCAGTTGTACTGCTCTTGCCTCTTTGGCCTCAATGCTTTTTTGCAGACGTGATGTTCTGAACTTCCATTCAATGTTACTGAAGTATATTCTGTCTGCCGCTGTTGCCAGGATAGCAAAAATAAATACAAGTATACCAGCTGTTTTGATTGTTTTTATCAGGCGCATGGCAGTCATTCGTGATGATAAGGGTCTCCGGCAATAACTGTTAATGCCCGGTATAGTTGTTCAGTAAACAATAATCGTACCAGCTGATGAGAAAAGGTAAGCTGCGAAAGGGAGAGCCTGAAGTCTGCTCTATCATAAACACTTGAATGAAAACCCCATGCACCTCCAATAACAAATAGCAGTCGCTTTTTTGATGACATCATCTTTTCAGTCAGGAAAGCAGCCAGCTGAAGTGTCGTAAACTCTTTCCCTTTATCATCAAGAAGAATAATCATGTCGTCAGGTCTGAAAACCTCAAGCATCTGATGTGCTTCTTTTTCTCTGAGAACCTGTGAGGGCATACTTTTCGCATTCCGGATATCAGGTAGTGTCAGTGATTCGTATCTGGCATACCGTGAAATCCTTTTTTCGTATCCGGCGATACCCTCACGGATGTAGGGTTCATCGGTTTTCCCTGTCTGGAGCAGAGCAAGTTTCATCAAACGGCACTATTTTTGGTAAAAACAAATATAACAATTCAGAAATAAAGGATGTTGTTGCTGTAATGTTTATCATTCATTTTCTTTTTTAGCAGGAATAATTACCTTTGTTTTGAGCAGAAAATAAGCGTAATCACAGAGATAAAGATGAAGAGATCATTTCTATTACCCGTTATACTGATTTTGCTGGTTTCGCATGCTGCGGCACAGGATCAGGTCAAGATACCTTCAGGCATCTCTCTTGCATTTAAAGCTGGTAACTCATCAGCTCTTGCAGAGTATCTTAACAGTACTGTAGAGTTGCTTCTCCTTGACAAGGAAGACTTTTACAGCAAAAATGTTGCTGAGAACATTCTCGGTGATTTTTTCAGTAAATATCATATTCGTGAATTCACCATAAGGCATCAGGGTTCAAAGAATGATGCGCAATATGCCATTGCAAATCTAGTTACTGACAAAGGCAATTTCAGGGTATACTTTCTATTGAAGAAGGTAGGATCTGCTCCATTGATACACCAGATACGCATTGAGCCTGATGAGGAACGATAGCGAGCTGCACGAATTCATTATGAGGGCGCTCCTTGAAGATGTGGGTGATGGTGATCATTCATCTCTTGGTGCTATTGGAAAGGGACATTTTGGAAGAGCAAGACTTTTGGCAAAGGAAAAGGGAATTCTTTCAGGCATTAATGTTGCAAAGGAGGTTTTTTTTATTACCGACCCTTTACTCAAGGTAAATATTTTTGCCTCAGACGGGATAGAGATAAACCCTGGAATGGTCCTGCTTACTGTTGAAGGAGAGGAGATGTCAATACTGAAAGCCGAAAGGCTGATGCTCAATATCGTACAGAGGATGAGTGGCATTGCAACTGCTACCGCCGAATACGTTAAAAGAGTGGATGGCACCGGGACAAAGATAATTGATACCAGAAAGACTACTCCGGGGATGAGATTTCTTGAGAAGGAGGCTGTCCGCGTTGGGGGAGGTACCAATCATCGAATGGGACTCTATGACATGGTAATGTTGAAAGACAACCATATTGATTATGCCGGTGGCATTTCACACGCCATCAGGTTAACTAAAGAGTACCTTGCATTAAACAACCTTGACCTGAAGATAGAGGTAGAGACACGAAACCTGAAAGAGGTTCATGAGGCTCTTGAGGTTGGGGGGATAGACCGTATAATGCTTGATAATTTCACTATACCACTGACAGCAGAAGCCGTAAGGCTGATCAACAGAAAGACAGAGACAGAATCATCAGGAGGAATAACCCTTTCTAATGTCAGAGAGTATGCTGAATGTGGTGTGGATTTCATCTCAATAGGATCATTGACACACCACATAAAAAGTCTCGATCTAAGTTTAAAAGCTTTCTGATATGTCCGATAAAATTAAAGCCTTTCTCTCCTCCACTATAAAAGGATTAAGAAAAGCTGAGCTTCCCGGTTTTGACGGGGCTCCTTTGGATATGGTTGCCAGGTTGATTTTTACAGGGTTCGGGAGAGGTGGATTGGTTACCAGAGCATCATCTATTGCGTTTAATATGCTTATAGCCATATTACCGACATCTATTTTCCTGTTTACGCTCATACCATTTATTCCGGGACCTAACTTTCAGACTGACCTGATAAAAATATTTGAAAATTTCCTCCCCGAGAATGTCTACAACCAGCTCGAAGTGACAATTATTGAGGTTATAACCAAGCGAAGCGGTACTCTTATGGTATTTATGTTCTTCGCCACCATAGTCTTCTCCACAAACGGACTGCACGCGCTGATGCATGCATTTAATGTATCAAGCCACGAGTTTACCAGCAGAACATGGATACAACAGCGTAAAGTGGCAATATTCTTTCTGATGATCATTCTGGTACTCTTCATTCTGGCTGCCACATTGCTGATACTGAGTAAAACAGTGGTATCGCGTCTCGTTGAACTCGGAACCCTCAGGGTGAGTGTCGTCTTCTATATGGTAATGATATTCAAATGGATATTGATTATAGGCACTCTCTTTTTTGCAATATCTTCGTTGTACTATCTTGTACCTGCGAAAAAGAAAGAATTCAGATATATATCTCCGGGGTCAATCCTTGCCACAATACTCTTCATACTAACCTCAATGGGATTTTCTGCCTATGTAAACCATTTCGGACAGTATAACAGACTTTATGGTTCAATAGGAACACTCATTGTTGGGCTGCTCTGGCTCTACCTGAACTCTATTGCGCTTCTGATGGGATTCGAATTAAATCTCAGCATCAAAGCCGCAAATGAAGAGATGGAGATTAAAGCCTGAAGTAATATTAACGTAAAAACCACTGTTTCAATCATCAGGCACCATGCAGCCTGATGATGATCTTCTGATGATCAGCCCTGGCTACTACCCGAACAAAGTCATATAGTTCATCCGCATCCTCACCACTGTAAATACCTCTCCGAAGAGTAAGCCGGCGGATGAAAACAATAGTTCCGTCATCTCCTACCCGTATGGTCCTGAAAAAACTACCTGAATTAGCCTCTAAATTGATATCCTCAGGTAAAAAATCAAGATCTTGCCCAGACGGTATATGATAAACAATAGAATCAACCATTGTCGTTGTCTCATAAATCTTTAAAGCCGAAGAATCTTTGGGAAGATAATCCATTTTATTAATACACGGATAGAAATAAAATCTTCCCTTAACCGGCACTGCAAAACCCTTTACTTTAAGAGCATATTTAAGCTCTGAAGATGGGTTTTCGATGTTGCTGGTAGTGAATGTAACGCTGGGGACCGTAAATGTACCCATAGGCAACTCCATATTCAGGTACCTCTTTATCTCATCTTCAGATTTGTTATTATATTTCAGGCTCTCATCATAGAAAGCACCATAATTCGTCTGCGTCACTGTTCCTTCCGACTCATTGTATTTTTTGATATCAAATGATGCTGTTGTATAAACAGTGTTATTTTCAATCTTTGGCGTTTTTGCAAGTACACCTCCTTCAGGCGTAAGGAGCAAGACACTCCTGTTTGCTGTAAATGAGCCCAGAAAATTAAACGGCATTGTCTGATTGGTACATTCGAGCCATACAGTATCTTTTTTAACAGGAACACAGAGTATAATATGATCAAACTGATCACTTACAAATGATGTCACAATGTCCCTGTTATCGCCTGAGGCGACAAGAGTATAATATGACTTTATCCCTGCCACTTTCAGAAGTGAGTACATATAGTTGGTAAGGGCTTTACAGTCGCCATAACCCCTTTCAGAGACATAACTTGCAGGAAATGGCTTAAACCCACCTATTCCCAACTGAATTGAGACATATCTGGTTTTGGATTGCATGTAGTTATAAAGTATCCTGGCCTTCTCCCGGTCATCAGCCACCCCTTGAGTCATCCTGATTACTGAAGCCACCTCGCTCTCGGGCAGAACATCAAGGCCTTCATTCAGTTCATAGAACCATTGTCCAAGGCTATTCCACGACTCCATGGTACCAGGCCGCCCGCTAAAAATAAAGCTATCCACACCGGCCAATAACCTTGGCCGATGTGTCATTGAATAGGGCATAAAAAACCACTTTTTCATTGCAGGTATATTATGCTCAACCCATGTATATACATTTGAGTTATCCAATGACATACTATCAACCGAATTATTCAGATAAAACTCCTTATATCTGAATTTGATATCCTTCGGTATAATATACTGTACCCCTGATCTTTGAACAGCAATGTCAGACGAGGTTTGAAAGTTCCATATCGGCAGATTCATAAAACTGTTAACTGACACCTGGTACTCTACCTCAATTGTATATGGATATTTATTGACCGGAAAGTTGATCTTTTTTACTCTCTCATCTGAGAAGAAACCAGAAATAGCTTCAGAATCCATAATGTTTACTGAAGGGATTCTCTCAATCAGCTTGCCGTTGTTATCGTATATTGATGCCTTAATGGCTGACACACTGCGGAACGAATTATAAAATATTCTGAAAGACCTCAGATAATCAGCATTTTCATTAATGACAGTAACCGCATATTTATAATGAATCGTTGCCCTTCTTTGATTATACATTCTGAAGACCATTTCATTAGTACGTATAACGGCGTTGGCATTTTTCTTCAATGGTTCAGGGATTGAATCAAACGCATATTTATATGCAAATAAATTTCCGGAGAACAGTGAAATCAGGAACAATACTATAATGAGCTTTTTCATTTGTTTTTCTTTCTTAGTTAGCTAATCTTCTTCAGCACTACCTGCTCACCCTCCTTCTGCATCACTCTCTGATAGAAATCACGCAAACTATCATAGGTTGATGGATCAAAATAAGTAGTGGAAATTGAGACTTTTGAAGTAACTATAATAACATTATCTTCATTTACAATGTTATATTCATAAGTACCTCCTTTGTCAGGCAAAGAAAATTTAACAGACACCGGCATTTCTTCAACAACATATCCCTCAGGAATAACTATCCGTGCAAAAAAGGTATCTTCATTCGGGCACCCAAAATCAACCGGAGAGATACGCTCCTCACTATAGAAGGGATTACTATCGCTTCTGCCTGCCAGTATAGGACTGAATGATAGTTTTGTATCATATTTACAGACCTCATCATAAATAGCAAGGTCAAATGACTCTTCCACTGAGTTCTCGAGAGAATCAAGGCTTTCCCACGAGAAGTTATTCATTTCCCAATTGCCTTGAGAATAACGCATTGCTTCAATATACCCATCCTCTCCCTGTAGTTTTATGAATTTTCTGATATTATATGCATCATATCCTGAATACTGGTTTTTGGTACTGCCAGAGATAACCCCGTCTTCAGCTATATGAAGGTTCATGGCAATCATGCTTTTCTTTGACTCATTATTCCTCAGCTTTATCCACGAACTGTTGTACTCATTGACAACCCATCCCTGACCGTTAAGACATTCAAAAGGCAGTTGATTGAAAGGTCTCAGATCATCTGTTGCATCAACAAGGTATACCTTCCCGTCAGCCTCAACCCGCGCAACTACATAATCAAATTGTTGTAAAGTTGCAAAGATGGTATTCAGATAGCCATTTTCCCTGGTACTCATTATAACAGGGTCAGCTTTAATGCCCACCTGATTGAGCATTGCAATAAGGATGAAGTTTACATCTGCCGAGTTACCTTTCTCTTTTACAAATATCTTTCTTAAAGGATCCGAAGAAGTGTAATCATTACGACTATTCCAGAGTATATTCTGAGAAACATACTTATGTATTATTCTCAGCTTATCTGTTTGAAGAACGGCTTCTTTTGTAAGCTCACTAGCTTTCTTCGTAAGGAAATAAGTATTTTTCAGCGTCCCGCCAAAATCATCCTTTTCAAGAAGTTTCTTTGACAGGTTTGCATATGAAGGCGAAATATCCTCATATATATAACCTGGCAAATCAATTTTGGAAAGCTCAAAATCAAGGCTTGTAATAAAATCAGACGAACCTGTACTGTATGGCTCCTCCCTGTATGCAGGTATATCTGAATAATTCCATATTGCTACTCGTCCGGGACCACGGAAAGAGCCAAAATTCATGGTTCTGTCATCTCTGTTGAACCTGACCTTTTTAAAATCGCCTTTTGCAATAACCTTATACTCAAAAATCCCGGGGATCTCGGCAGAGAATTTACCTCTGCGTACCGGAATATCATACTGTATCTGCCATGGCTTCAGTGAAAAGTAATCATCAGTATCAATTGTATACTTTATCTCCAGAACTGATCCAACACGCACGTTTGGCAGAGTAAAGCGAACTGAATTTATATATCCTCCACTCTTGTCATAGTAAATGTTCTTTTTTTCAAGGTTTGTAGTTACCATCTCGCCGTTTTCCAGGTTATATGTAGCAGCCTTGACTGATGTAACCTTTTCCCACTGAGGATAATAATAGACAAAATCAGCATAGTCATATCCATCGCTGTTAATGATCTTTATTCTTGTGTGGCGCTCAACAATAACGGAGACTCCTGATAAATCAGACATGGTAAGCTTGCCATAGTTCTCAAGCATTACAGCATCTGCACCAGGGTCAGGTTCATAAATATCCATCTCAAGATCTTCCTTTGGAATATCTCCGAATGTTATCTCCTTTATCTGAGACGAAAGGGTCAGCGGCAGACAGATAGCCGCCATTAAGATAAAAAACTTAAGTCTATACATATTATAATAACATTAACTGCATTTCATTCTTTAGAGGGATCATACATCCAGAAGTCAGTCAAGCCATAATACTGACACCCCCCGACAAAACCCTTGTCACCAACACTGAATGATACAGGTCTGATTCTGGCCGAAACCGGAACATTTTTAATCTCTTCCCATATATTTTGAACAGGATCCCACCTGGCAAAAAAATTAGTCATACTTGATGACACAATTCCATTATAACTTCCAAATCCGACATACCAGTTACCGTCAATAATGAAGTTCGACTTTCCACCAGCGTCTCCACCCCACCAGATACCTTCAGATTTTTCAGACCATGAATTCTCTGTGGGATTATACTCATATACTGCATTGTTTGTTCCAAGACAATAAACCTTGCCATCTAAACTAACCCTGTTTGAAGCATGAGATCGCACTGGCAGATCTGTAAGTGAAGTCCATTTCTGAGTTGCCGGACTGTATTTCCACAATTTCAGATAAGAATTTGTGTATGGCGCAGGTATATAATCGCCTCCTCCCACATATACAACTGAGTCATCTGCCATTATAAGTGGCAGATAACTGGAGTTTCCAGGGTAATCAGAAATATAGGACAGGCTCCTATCTGAAGAATCGAACATCATAAGAGCCATACCTCCTGTTGTTTTCTGTCCAACTATATAAGCTTTGTCGCCAAGAATACATGAATAGGCAAGTTTGAGTCCTGAATTATATGTTCCAACTTGTTTCTCAAAGTTAAGAGTGCTGCTATTAAAACTATAAAGTGACTCACTTGTCTCTGATGAACTGCGGGTCATATAGAGAACCTCATCGCCAAAATCCATTATCCAGCCGTACTTAGAAACAAAAGGCAGATCAGCAAGTTTTGACCAGGGTCCATCGACGATAAATTTAGAACCATATACTTTAGTCCTTCCCCCAATTTCAACAGAAATATCATATATGCCGTTATACAGGGCAGGAACGACAACACTCATCCCTGTAGCTGTAAAATTACTAACTGTGGCTTCTGTGTCTCCAAACATTACTGAAACATAAAGAGTATTCAGATTTTCACCGGTAAGATTAAGAACATCACCTCCTTTCCCAATCATTGGCGAAATAGAGGTAACAATAAAATCTTTCAATTCAAGACTCTCTGATGAAGAAGTTGTGCTTTTATATCCATTAAGGGTATATGTTCCTGTAATATTTTCCGCTGAATAGCTCATGTTTGGGGGCACAGTCAGCTTGACCGTATTTGAATTAACGTATGTGGCACTAACTAAGCTTGTCCCTAAGTACCAAGACATTGCAGAGACAAAGTTATCACCGGTAACCGTAATGACATCATTGAATGTAACACTGGTTGGTGAAAAAGAGTTGATTACCGGATTTTTCACATCAAATGAGACATCTGAATTAGAGGTTGCCACTCCAACTTTTACAGCAATATCATGACTATTATTGTCCAGAACCGGAACATAGCAGTAAATAACAGAATCATTCATGCTTGTTATGACCGCGTTTACTGATCCAATTTTCACCGTTGTACTCCCTGACCTGAAGAAATTGCCTCCAATCTTCACCTTGGTTCCGGAGTAACCCGATGATGGCGTAACATATTTGACCTTTGGCTTTGCCAGATGAAACTTTTCAGGTGATTCAACAGTAAAAGGGCCAGACAGAAGTGAAATAACTGAAGTGCTGTCAACCAGGGTGGATGGCACTGTTACCTTAATGATTTTTGAATCACAATAAGATATCGTTGCTTTAATACTATTGAAATAAATGGTATTCTTACTCAGGTTTTTGTTAAACCTCCCGTAAATATATAATGTGGCGCCCCAGGTCGCCTCATCAGGGCTTATACTGTCTATCACCGGAGGCAAGAGCGTAAAATTGTCAGGAGAAGTAAAACTATACCCGTTCAGCTTGATAGAAAACTTTGATGTTTCTGCAGTTATATCATCTGACACGATAATATACTGGGCAGTATCATAATCACGAACGTACAATTTGGTATTATCTAAAAACACACCATTGCTTGTTGACGCTCCAAAATATTTGAGATACCTGCCTATCAGATACAGTGTATCACTCCATCTTGCAGATTTCGGTGTGTAATCATAAAACTCCGGTTCAAGGAAGATAACAGAGTCGCTCTTAAAGGTGGTAACATTTCCACAAATGCTTACAGAGACTGCACCCTTAGGGTCTGTGAACAATGGAGGCAGCAAGGCTTTAACAATTGTATCAGTAGCTAAAATGGTATAATCGGCAGCAACATCATTAAAAAGAACCTGATTATGATAAGTGACATAGCTGAAATTTTCTCCATATATAGTTATGGTATCGCCCCATCCGGCTGATTCAGGTGAAAACCCTTTAATTCTGGGCGCTTTGCTACCGAGACTCACAAATGATTCTGTCTTTCCATAAACTGTATATTCACCTGATACGACAAAAGCGCACACATAATAAGTACTGTTTTCCTTCAAAGTGGTTTTAATCTCTGCCTCGAAATCACTTGAGCTATTACAGGGCCCTAAGAAGATTCGTTCACCACTACTCAGATACTGTGTTTTTTCAGTACTCCACACAAACCCATGCTCAGTAATAGGAGCATTCCCCATATCTGTTATCTCAGCCCTGAAGACAGCACCTGAATCAGAGATATTTGATATGTTTGTTGCGGTTACCCTTGGATAATCTCTTGTAACAACCTCATCATTACATTGAGCTAACAACATTAATGACACTATAGCCAGCAATGGCAAAATATACTTAACATTCATTGGAAGAGGATTTTCAAAGCCTTTATTCTTGTCCTTTTGATGATATATTACAGACTTAACAATAATAGCAGGATATTTTGTCAGAAACAAGTAAAACAAAAAAAAATAATTTGAGACTAATTTAATTTTATTGCGTATGTTTAGTGTCATATTTTATGATCTGCAATGAAGAAGAATTTATTATTGCCGCTTTTTATCCTAACATCATTGATATCTGTTGAATGCAATGCCCAGAAAGTATTTCTGGATGGATATATAATTAAAAACGATGGAACCGTTCTCTACGGATATATTGAGTATTTAAAGAATGACTGCACCCCTGAGGAGTGCCGGTTCAAATGGTTTGAAATATCAGAGAGTAAAACCATAAAACCAGGAGAGATAAAGACTTTCGGGTTTCTTAACGGGAAAAGGTATGACTCAAAGGAGATAGGTGGAAAGAATGTTTTTATTGAATGTCTGGTAAATGGCGAAATAGGCCTGTTTTTTGATGGCAAAAAAATGTATGTTGAAGACAGTAATATTAAACTGACGCCATTAGAAAAAGGTGCGACAGAAATAGAAAAGGCAGGAGAAAAGGTTAAGGCAGATGGTTATAAAGATCTTCTGTCGATGATGGGAAATGAGAACGGAACAATCAAAGTATCTCCATCCCTGTCGCTTGATAAACAATCGGTTTTGAAACTCATAAGAGATTATGACATGAATTATCCTGGTTGCACTATATATTCAGCAACAACCCAGACAATGTTATATTCTGACTATGCCAATTCGGGTGGACTGAGTATCAGGTATGGAGTTACAGGAGGCATAAATGCTTCGATGTATGATGCAAAAATCATTAGTGGAGAAAGTATTCCATTCCCGGAGATGGATTCATATGAAATTACACCGGTGGCAGGGGTCTTCTTTGAAAAACGTCTGTCAAGGGTAAAAGATATTATCTCACTTCGAACAGAATTGCTCCTGTTTAAAAGCAACATCTACGTATTCAACAGTGAATCTAATATTTTAGGGACAACAAGGAGTGATTATTTCATTAAGCTCAACGGTGTAAAGATTCCGCTTTATCTGCAGATCGGACTAAGAGACAAGAAGTTTTGCCCTTATCTTATTGAGGGTGGTTTTGTTAATTTTTACTCAGGAGATTATACCAGGAAATGGGAGTATGAGAACAGCCTGAATGAAGTGAGACAGTATGAAGAGAGTCCTGCAGGTATCAGAAATACTGAATACGGTCTTTTGTCGGGAGTTGGTTTCCGGTATAAAATAAATATAAAGAACTACGTTTATCTGCAATGCAGTTACCAAAGTGGCAAAGGCATTTATGACGTTGAAAACGAAAAACAGTCTTCAAAGAGTATAAGCATAGTAGCAGCTTATTGTTTCTGAAAGTTTCAGCTGCAGTGAAGATATTGTTTTACCAATTCTGCTATAGCATCATTGTTCCCGAATAGTTTCTCACTCAGCTTTTCATCGTTAAAAGACTTGAGTTTTCTAGCTATATTATCAATTACACCTGCCGGAAATATTCCATCTTTCTCAAATAACTCTCTTTGCTGCAATAAAGCGTCGGCAGATTCCGAACATGACGCAGGTAATGCGTCAAGCTTCCTCTCTGCGGATTTGTCTTTTGCCTTAAAAATATTATAATCGACATAAAGATCTTTAGCTCTCTGGAGAGCATCAGCCATTTCGAGTCCATGCTGAACTGCCACTACCAATCCTGCCATAAGCAGGTATACATCAGCTGATCCGTCGGGAGAGCGGAGCTCCACCGTCTGTCGTGATGATTGCCTGTCACTATTATAAGGCTCAGCCGGATTGGCATCATTTATCATCTTCAGATTCCCTGACCATCCCAGCGGAACGCGTACCAGAACCGAACGGTTTCTGTCTCCCCAGCAGATGTTTGTGGGAGCTTCCTGATGAGGCACCAGTCTCAGATACGATGTAGGGATAGTATTTCCAAACGCTGTAAGAGCCTTTGAGAGGTCGAGTAAACCGGCAATCATCCTGCGTGCAACATCGCTGAGTCTGCCATCATGTGCCATTACATTTACTCCGTCTTTCTCAAGCAGCATATGGATATGCATGCCTGAGCCAGCCTTGCCAACAGTTATCTTTGGAGCAAAGCTCACCTCCACTCCGTATTCATAACCCAGCATGCGCAGAATCCATTTTGCGATGAGCATCTGCTCAACAGCATGACCGACCTCTACAGGGAGAAATTCGATCTCGTGTTGCTCATAATCTTCTCCATCCTTTGTAAAGCTACCTACTTCAGAGTGTCCGTACTTAATATGGCATCCTGCTCTTGCACAGAGCTCCAGAGCCTCAATCCTCAGATCTTCAAACTTGGCATAAGGCTTTGACTGATGATATCCCTTCTGATCAGTAAGTGGATACAGATCATCACTTGATGATTTAACATAGTACTCCAATTCCCCTAGTGCCTTCATAGTAAAACCTGTTTGTTCCCTGAATCGCCTGTAGGCTTTGGTCAGGATATACTCCGGCGAGCTCTCCAAAGGGTCTCCGTCAGAATTGTAGAATGAACAGAGGATCTCCAGTGTCGGATTTGTCGTGAAGGGATTTACAAAAGCAGTACGATAACGAGGAATTACATATAAGTCGCTTGATCCTGCCTCCACAAACGAAAAAAGGCTTGAACCGTCAACCCGCTCCCCTGCTGTGAGGATTGAGACAAGATGCTCACGACTGAAAGGCACAAAGTTGAGTGCCTTAAGCTTCCCGTCCTCGGCAGCATATCTGAAATTGATCATCTTTATCCCCTTGGCATCGATAAACCGTATAATATCATCTGAGGTAAACTGTTCCGCAGGTTTCCTTATCAGTTGTTCAAGCTCATTACGACTTGTCTGTATATCATTGTTTTTCATTACATTGAATTTTTGGGGTAGCAAAAATAAGTAAATAACTATTCATACAATATGCTCTTTATCATAAAAGCACTTACCATGACAATAGTTATTTATAGTCCATATATTTTTTTATTTTTGGTGAACCTAAAAAAGAGTCATGAAAAAGTGGATTATTATTTTTCCGCTGGTTTTGTTTTTTGGATGCAACAATAATAAGGAAGAAGGTCTCTCCTATTTAAATCCTGAGGTTGCCAAAGACTATTTCGCGGCAGTTGAGAATATATGTAATGCAGATAGCGGACGGCTGTGGGGAGAGAATATTTACGGGCCCATCATGCTTGTTGATGTGGTCAATCGCACCATATATGCTAATGCCCCTGACAAAAACGGATTACTGAAACTTAAAGAGGGAGTATACACAGGGACACTGCTGAAGGAGAAGAGCATTATAGTTAATAACGTAGAGTATGGAGGGACCCTATATGCAATGGTCCCCATGCCGATGAAAGAGGACCACTATAGAATTGTATCATGGGCGGTCCACAGTTTATACCACTGTTTTCAGGAGAGAAATAATCTCCGTCGTGACATTTTTAACGTAAGTCACCTTAACGATAACAATAGCCGCTTACTATTAAAACTTGAGTGGAAAGCACTTGAAAAGGCCATAAATACAGATTCGCTAAGCAGAAAGAATTACATACGTGATGCCTTGATCTTTCGTGGTGCCAGAAGAGAGTTATACCCTTACGGCATCAAAGACGAAAACACCTTTGAATGTATGGAAGGTCTTGCAACTTTCACGTATATTAAACTTTGTGCCAGCAATGAACAGGAGTATAAAGACAGGATACTTGAGTTCTATAAAAAAATATATAAAAGTTACTCTTACACAGCGAGCTACGGATTCATCCACGGAGCTCTCTATGCCTTTCTCCTCGATGCCAGAGACTACGATTTTTCATCTATAAAAAAAGCAGATTTTGATCTTGCCTCTGAGACCGGCAAAATATACGAAATATCCCTGCCTGATTATTGCAGAGATGTTGCCGGCAGTATTGCCCTTGCATATAACATCTCTGATTTGCAGAATGAAGAGCTGGAAATGCAGCGCCAGATCCGGAGTAAAACGAAAAAGATAGCTTCTGATTTTACTGAGAAACCTACTATAAAAATATTTCTCGAAAGCCCTAATTTCTGCTTTGAACCTGAGGATATATTCTCACTCGACACTATAGGAACAATCTATCATAAGCTCAGGGTCTCCGATAACTGGGGCAAACTCTCGGTTGATGGTGGCACTGCCCTTATCTCCTTTGATCTTAAAACGATATGGTTAAAGAAGGAAGATATAACAAACGACCGCAACCATATCTATGGTGAGGGATGGCATATAACTATAAATGAAGGATGGAAGGCAACTGAAGAGGGAGAAAACATCTCCATCTCCAGGCCTGTAGTTAACTGATTCTATTTTTCAAGGCTTCTGATACCGGCCTTCAGCGTTTCAATTTTTGCCAAAGCATCCGATTGCTTTTTCTTCTCCATTTCAATCACCTTTGCCGGGGCATTTGAAACAAATTTCTCATTGCTAAGCTTTGACATCACACTAGCCAGAAATCCTTCAGTATAGGTGAGTTCATCACGCAACTTCATCAGTTCCGCCTCCTTGTCAACTGAAATACTGAGAGGAACGTAATACTCTGTCGTAGATATCCTGAATGACAGGGCTCCCTCAATTTTTACATCAACATAATTTATCTCTGACAGGTTACATAGCTTTATTATTACGGGATCCAATGCGCTTATGCCATTCTCATTCTTTGCGGCAACGGAGAGAGAGAGAGGCTCTGAATTCTTTATGTTTTTTTCCTTTCGTATTGTCCGTATTGAGCTCACTATTTCGCGGGTTGTCTCAAAATGTGAGAGTAATTCAGCATCATATCCTTTGCTTACTGGCATTCGTTCTATCATAATGCTGGCTCCCTCCTCCCGCTGCTCCAGCAGATGCCATATCTCCTCAGTTATAAATGGCATAAAGGGGTGTAGAATTTTAAGCAAAGAGTCAAATATCCCGAGGGTAGCCCTGAATGTTATTCCATCAATAGGCTTTTTATAATCAGGCTTAATGATCTCAAGAAACCAACCAGAGAACTCGTCCCAGAATAGCTTGTAGGCCTGCATCAGTGCATCCGAAATGCGATACTTTTTAAAGTTGTCATCGATATCCGATAATGTTTTACTGACGACATCTGTCATCCATCTTACAGCTACCGCTGATGCCTCTGGCTGAACAAGTGAGTCATCAACACTCATTGATTTTATAAGACGGAAAGCGTTCCAAATTTTATTGGTAAAATTGCGGCCCTGTTCAGGCAGACTGTCGTCATAAAGAAGATCATTGCCTGCAGGTGAGCAGAAGAGCATTCCAATACGAACTCCATCCGCACTGTATTGTTCAATAAGTGTAATAGGATCTGGCGAATTACCAAGCGATTTTGACATTTTTCTCCGCTGCTTATCACGAACGATACCAGTTAGATATACATCATTAAAAGGCTCTTTGCCTGCATATTCATACCCTGCCATTATCATACGTGCCACCCAGAAAAATAATATCTCAGGAGCTGTCACCAGAACTTTGGTGGGATAATAATATTCAAAATCCCTGTTCCCGGGCTTATTAATAGCATCAAAAGCAGTAAGAGGCCAGAGCCATGAAGAGAACCAAGTATCAAGAACGTCCTCGTCCTGATGAAGGTCACTCTCAGTCAGAGAAAGGTTTCCACTGGCAAGCCGTGCTTTTTCAAGTGCCTCGGTGGCCGTTTCGGCGACAACAAACTCTGTTGAGTTATAGAAATATGCAGGTATGCGATGGCCCCACCACAACTGTCTGCTTATGCACCAGTCGCGTACATTTTCCATCCAGTGGCGGTAAACATTTTTATATTTATCAGGGTGTATTCTGATTGTTCCTTCCCTGACAGCCGAAAGAGCTGGCTTGACCATATCAGACATTTTCATGAACCACTGCAGTGAGAGTTTTGGTTCAATAACAGCATTAGTACGTTCTGAGCGGCCAATCTTATTAATATAGCTCTCAACCTTTACAAGGGCACCGGTGCGGTCCAGCTCTTTTTCCGCAAGATCTCTGGCAGTAAAGCGGTCAACTCCGACAAAAAGCCCGGCCCGCTCACTTATTGTGCCATTATCATTAAATATGTCAATTGAATCAAGCTTATGTCGTATGCCTATTTCATAGTCGTTAATATCATGTGCAGGCGTTATCTTAAGACATCCGGTGCCAAACTCAGGATCAACATAGCTGTCAAAGATGAAAGGCACCTCGCGGTTAGTCATAGGTACAATGACCCTCTTCCCTTTCATGTGTGAGTATCGCTCATCATCAGGGCTGGCACATATTGCAGTATCACCAAGAATGGTCTCAGGGCGGGTGGTAGCAACCATTACATAGTCATCCTCCCCTGCAATTTTATAACGGACATAATATAGCTTTGAGTTTTCCTCAGTATATATCACCTCCTCATCCGAAACAGCAGTCATAGCCTGCGGATCCCAGTTCACCATTCTGACACCACGATATATCAGATCCTTATTATAAAGATCCACAAAAACCTTTATGACTGACTCATAACGTTCCTCATCCATTGTAAAGAGAGTGCGTTTCCAGTCACATGATGCTCCCAGTCTCTTTAACTGTTCAAGGATTATGCCCCCATGTTTATTGGTCCATTCCCAGGCATGTTCAAGAAACTCTTCACGTGAAAGATCCTTCTTATCTATCCCCTCACTCTTGAGTTTTGCCACTACTTTAGCCTCTGTGGCAATGCTTGCGTGGTCTGTCCCCGGAACCCAGCATGCATTATAACCCATCATACGAGCCCTACGTACAAGAACATCCTGCGCGGTATTATTAAGCATATGACCCATATGCAGTACTCCGGTGACATTTGGTGGAGGTATCACAATAGTATATGCCTCCCGCTCATCAGGAGTGCTTGTAAAGAATCCATTATCCATCCAATACTTGTACCACTTGCCCTCAGCTCCGCTGGGGTCATATTTCGAAGGTATTTCCATCTCTTAATAACTTGATATTTAAGGTCACAAAAGTAGCAAAATGTTGTAATATCAGAAAACCGAAATCAAATGCCTAAAATCATAGCTCCATATTCCATTTTTGAATACTTTTGCGCAACAAAAGAGAAATTTATAATCAACAGTAACAATAATGCCAAAGATTTCAGAAAAAGGCAAGGCGATGCCGGCATCACCAATAAGGAAACTCGTTCCTTTTGCCGAGGAAGCAAAACGCAAAGGTGTTAAAGTATATCATCTGAACATTGGACAGCCAGATATACCAACGCCAAAGGAAGGTCTTGATGCAATCAGGAATATAAATCTCAGTGTACTTGAGTATACCCATTCAGCAGGTAATGAACCTTACCGTCGCAAATTGGCTGAAAGCTACAGAAAGATTGGCATTGACGTTGACCATAATGAAATAATCGTCACCACAGGTGGCTCTGAGGCTGTTCTGTTTGCCTTTATGACCTGCCTGAACCCTGGCGAGGAGGTGATCACTCCGGAGCCTTTCTATGCTAATTATAATGGTTTTGCAACCACTGCCGGCGTCACAATTGTACCTGTCAGGTCATATGTGAAAAATGACTTCGCACTGCCACCCATTGAAGAAATTGAGAAGAAGATAACCTCAAAGACCAGGGCAATACTTATATGTAATCCCAACAACCCTACAGGATATCTCTATTCAAAGGAGGAGCTTCATCAACTCAGGGATATTGTAAAGAAGCATGATTTATTTCTCTTCTCAGATGAAGTCTACCGTGAGTTCTGCTATGGAGGAGAGACACACTTCTCAGCAATGCAGCTTGATGGCATCGGGGAGAATGTTATTATGCTTGACTCCGTTTCAAAGCGATACTCTGAATGTGGTGTCAGGATCGGCGCCCTGGTGACAAAAAATCAGGAGGTGCTTTCAGCTGCACTCAAATTCGGTCAGGCCCGTCTCTGCCCTCCGGGAGTAGGACAGATAATTGCTGAAGCATCGCTTGATGCTCCGAAAGAGTATTTCACAGGTGTCTACAACGAATATATTGCACGTCGTGACTTTATCGTTGATGCCCTGAACAAAATGCCGGGAGTATATTGTCCCAAACCCAAAGGAGCCTTTTACACTGTTGTGAAACTACCTATTGATGATTCCGATAAGTTTGCAAAATGGCTGCTGCAGGATTTCAGCTATAAAGGACAGACTGTTATGGTTGCCCCGGCATCAGGGTTCTACTTCACTCCCGGTGCCGGAAGAGACGAGGTAAGAATAGCATATGTACTTAAGATTGAAGATCTGCGTAATGCCATGGATACACTGGCGGAAGCCTTAAGAGTATATCCTGGCAGAACAACACTGGAATAGATCTGCCATTTATTCTTGCCCCTTGAGATTCATTAGTATTTGCAATAATTGTAACTTTGCATCACAGATTTAAACAGGGCACTGACTCCTGTCCCTTTAGGGTTATGTAATTCTGAGTATACTATAACTTTAATTTTATGTGATGGGCCTTGTCTTGTCATTTCTCATTATAACAGTTGTTTCAACAATTGCAACTCCCTTGCTGCAAATAAAAGGCAGGGCAATTCTGGTCTACATAACAATAATCCTTAATTCACTTATCACATGCATCCCTGCTGTGGAAGCTCTCTCAGGATATTCCTCTGAGGTGATACTCCCGGGTGCCTATCCATTCGGTGATATTCCTCTTCGTATTGATCCACTGGCAGGCTGGTTCATTATTATTATCAACCTGATCTTTGCCCTGGGCGGATTTTATGGGATTTTCTATCTGAAAAATTACTCTGCCCAAAAACATAATATCGCCCTTCATGGCATCTTTTTTATCTTGTTGCATGCCTCACTGCTGGCGATAACAATGCTGCAGAACAGCGTGGCATTCATCATTGCCTGGGAGATAATGACTATCTCAGCATTTATCACTATCATTTTTGACCATAATAAACCTGATACCGTGAAAGCCGGTATAAACTTCCTGATACAATCGCACATATCGGTTCTCTTTCTTGTCCTGGGTTTTATCTGGGCCGCATCTAAAACAGGAAGCTATGACTTTAAATCTATAACTGATTATACCGTTCAGAACAGGGGAGCAACCTCCATGGTGCTGTTCTTGTGCTTTGCAGCAGGCTTTGCAATAAAGGCCGGTTTTGTGCCATTCCATACATGGCTGCCTCATGCCCATCCGGTTGCACCGGCACATATCTCAGGGATGATGTCAGGTATTATCATTAAAATAGGTATTTTCGGATTACTGAGAATGATAACTGTTATCTCATCAGACTACCTGACTATTGGATACATAATACTATCACTTTCAGTGATTTCAGGCCTTTACGGGGTGATGCTTGCCATTATACAGCACAACCTGAAAAAGCTCCTTGCATATCACAGCATAGAAAATATTGGAATTATAGGAATTGGAATTGGACTGGGTTGTATAGGACTGGGAAAAGCCAATAACTACCTTGCTGTGTTGGGTTTCGCCGGAGCATTACTGCATACACTTAATCATGCCTTGTTTAAATCACTTCTCTTTTACACAGCCGGAAATGTCTATCAGTCAACACATACAATGAATATTGAAAGACTGGGTGGAATAATAAAAAGCATGCCCCATACAGCTATGCTGTTTATTCTGGCGGCAATGGCAATTTGCGGGCTGCCTCCTTTCAACGGATTTGTGTCTGAATTTATTATATATGCAGGATTATACTCCTGGTTGCAGGATGCGCATCTTGCCGAACTCATAATTATTATCTTTTCTGTACTGGGACTTGTGATGATAGGAGGATTAGCAATTCTTTGCTTCACTAAAGCCTCAGGGATGGTCTTTCTGGGATCGCCAAGAGAAGAGCTAAGTCACAAACCAGTAGAGGTATCATCCAGTCAGCTTATACCATTGTATATTACCGGAGCATTGATAATTGCCATAGGATTATTTCCACAGTTATTTTTGAAGATCCTGGCATCTCCAGTCGAAGCGCTTGCAGGCACACCGATGATTATTGCGACCGACATTCTTGATAT
>QKCK01000062.1 GCA_003245695.1 Bacteroidota bacterium
GGACTCCATCCTGATGATACCCTTGAGATAATAAAACTCTTTCATGAAGTGGTTCTGGAGGGAAATACCATCATCTGTGTAACACATGACTTATTGCTGATAAATGCCTCTGACAGTGTGATAGAGCTGGGCCCGGGAGGAGGAGTCAATGGTGGAACCGTGATTAATATTACCTGACTGATACTGTTGATTTATGTTATTCCTAAATATATTATGACAACTGATAATCAGGTTGTATATCTGGCTATTACCTGAAGTAATTCCTTGCTGTTAATAGGTTTTGAAATATAATCATTGCATCCTGACTCAATGGCCATCTCCTTATCTTCAGCAAATGCATATGCTGACTGGGCAATTATTGTTATCGATTTATTAAACTTCCTTATTGCCATAGTGGCATCAAGTCCATTCATGTCAGGCATTTTGATATCCATTAATACAAGTGAAATATCAGGATTTGTCCTAACCAATTCAACTGCCTCACGTCCGTTTTTTACATGGACAATATTTTGTGTGAGTTTTTTGAGAATGCTTTTCAGGTATAAAAAACCATTCTGATCGTCTTCAGCTATAAGAATGGTCATCTTGTCTTTTAGCTGGGAATGATTTGCCCTCTTTTTTTCTGTCCGCTCTTCTATTTCCTCAGTATTGTAATGATAAGGTAAAGAGATGAAGAATATACTTCCTTTATCAATTTCAGATTTAACCCATATTTTACCGTTGATAAGGTCAAGGTATCCCTTTACAATAGCCAACCCAAGGCCTGATCCCTCATGTGTCCGGGTATTTTTCATATCAGCCTGAACAAACCGGTCAAAAATTGCTTCAATTCGATCGGCTGGTATGCCTATACCTGTATCTTTTACATAAAATACCACAGAGTTGGCCTCAAGGTAATGTCCAAATTCAACCCCACCAACAATTGTGAATTTTATGGCGTTGTTTATTAAATTGGTAAGTATATTATCAAGTATATGCCTGTCAGAAACCAGCATCAGTTTTCTTTCTTCCAATGATGATGTAATGGTAAGAGACAAATTTCTTTCTTCTGCCTGATGTCTGAAGAAATTAAGATGATATTCCAATACTTCACCCACATTGAATTTAGTTGTGTGCACTGAGAGCTGATTCGATTCTATCCTTGAAAGCTCAATTATGTCATTTATTGTGTTCAACAGCCGCTGCCCACTGTTATTAATAATATCAAGATAGTTGCTTTTGTTGGCATCATCAAGATCAGGTTCCTTCAATAACTCAAGGAATCCAAGGATTCCGTTCATAGGAGTACGGATCTCATGTGACATGTTTTGAAGAAAAGCAGTTTTGAGGCGGTCTGATTCTTCTGCCTTATTTTTTGCCAGAAGCAACTCTTTCGTTCTCTCCTCAACAAGTTGCTCCAGATGGCTTCTATAACGTTTCAGCTCGCTGTTCTGATCAGTGATCTGCTGATGTGCACCCTCAATCTCTTCTTTCTGTGAATTGACAATTTCAAGAGTGTTTCTCAGTTTCTCATTGGTGTCATTCAGCTCCTTTATGTAATCATTTAGTTTGTCATTGCTTCTGGTTAACTCCTCATTATTCTCCTGTATCTTCTTTTTCTGATCAAGTACCTCTGCTGTACGTTCGTCGACTATCTTTTCCAGTACAACTTTCTGTTTGGCAAGACGACGGGTGTAAAGTTTCATTACCACAATAAGGAAGAGGATAAAAACCATAAAATAAAGAAGGATGGCCCAACCGGTCCTGTACCATGGTGGTAGAATACTGAATGAATATGAGGCTGTGCTTCCGGTTATATTGTATTGGTTTCTTGATCTTACCTGAAATATGTACCTGCCTTCTGACAGGTTAGTATATTTCGTTTTTGAATCGTGAGTCCACTCAGACCAGTTTGAATCGAGCCCTACCAACCGGTAACTGAACATATTCTTCTCAGCATCTTCATAAAAGGCAGCAGAAAAGTGAAACATCAGGTTATTAAGTGAATACGGCAGTTCCAGTCCACTGCTCTTTGAAGAATATGGATAGGTAAAATCCTCTCCTCCGTAAAGCAGGGAATCACCTGACTCCACTGTTCTGACAAGAGTATTAAAGGGTCTGTCATAACTCACCTCCAATGATGGATCATACCTCAGAATTCCAAGACTCATACCATATAATATTGATCCATCAGGTCCTTCACAAATATTATATGGTGAGTCTCCTCCTCCAATGTCTTTGAACTTTTCAAAAGGGGTACTGTATTTGCGGAACTTGCCATTCTCATACTTTAAAATACCCTTTTCAGAATTACCATTATTAAGTATCTGTTCATATAGTATGTCTTGATTATTCAGCTGAACAAACTGTGTCACCTTGGCATTCAGCATCACAAAATCAGGATCAGGAACAAATATGTTTCTTTCATTAATATAATTATACACACCCCTTTCACTGCAAAAGACAACTTTTCCTGAGGCAAGTTTAAAAGCATTGGCATAATTTGAAGGTAGCCCTATCTCTCTTGTACATAAAAGCTCCGAATCAATACTGTCGAGATCTGAGTTCAGTCTTAATCTGTAAAGATCCAGAAAAGTAGAGGCCCATATGTTGCCGCTTTCATCCATCTCAAGCTTGTAGGCAGGCTTCGTAAATCCCTTTATTCTCTCTTCCAGATACCAGGAATTGCCTTTGTATTTCAGCAGAAATAATCCGTTTGTTGCTCCAATCAGCAGCATGTCAGGTTTACCCGGCAGCATACATATTGAAAGTGCACTTACCACTGAGCTTATTGTCGTTCCTGAAGTTGCATTAACAGGAATCGCTTTGTCGTCTTTTATCTCAAATACCCCTGAAAGGTTGGCAAGCAAAAGTGTGTTATGAGCAGTGAAAAGATAAAAGTTCTGACTCTCAGTTCCCTCGATGGGCTTAAAATTGCCATTCTGTTCCTGTACATAAAGATACTGGCTTGTGCCTGCATATATCTTGTTATTATACATTTTCAGACACATGATACCTCCATTTAACCCATTTGTCTCTGTATATTGAGTGAATGGGAGGTTGTATTGTATCAGACTTATACCATTGTCAAGCGCAGCCCATATCTGTTGGTTCTGATCTGAATATAACCAGTATACCGAATTATCCTGTAGCCCGTTGCCCTTGTTGTAAATGTTCTTTATTTTACCATCAATGGTAAATACTATTATCCCGCCCTGGATAGTACCTACGGCATAATCCCCGTTGTATAACTTGATGCCGCAACATGCATCGTTATTATATATGAATTCATCTACTTTCTCAAAACCCGCAGGTTTGGTGAGTTTTGGTTTATCAACTGTTGAATATACAAATATGCCCTTATGATAGGTGGAAATAAGAATCTCATTTTTCTTATAAGGCATCATTGTTGCCACACTCTCCCTGGCAAACAACTCTCCGCCAGGTGCAAGTACCAGTGAGTCATTCTGAAGCCAGTACAGACCCTTACCCTTTATGGTAGCATAAAAGTTCTTGTTTGCCTCAAAAGACCAGTACAAACCTTCATCTATTTCCAAAACCTTTATGTTACCGCTGGAATTACTATAGATATATATCTTGTCAGATGTCTGAAAAATTATTCTGCCAGGTATTGAAAATACGCTATAGCATTGATTTATCGAACGGCTCTCCTCCGGCAGCCTCTCTTTTAGTGAATGATATTGAAACAATCCGGTAGGCTCTGGTTGAAGAAACCCAATGTCATTATCAAGCCCTACATATACCTTACCTGTACTGTCAATGGCAAGGGCGCTGACTCCCTGTTGCTTTATTAACCGCCATCCCGATCCCGCATATACCAGAATGCCATCATTATTACCCACATAAATAACACCTCTGGGATCCTGAACAATAGCCCAGTTCTGCGGGCTTGTTCTGTATTCCTGCGGCCTGAAATTCCTGATAAATGGTAATCCACCCTGTTGCGCATCAGCGCCAGCATTCAATAGTGTAAGGAAAAAATATAAAATCAGATATCTCTTCATTATTATCTTATCACCAGACATTACCATTCTGGATATTATCTTATCCCTGTAATCTTCTCTTCTGCCAGTTGGTATAAGCAAATCTACGCAAAGATCTTACCTGGAATAAACCTGTTCAACACAACGGCTGCTGTTTTAATTAACCGCCATCCGATAATTTAAATACCGCAAAATTATAATCTTTTCTGTCAGAAAGTTCTGTTATTTCATAATATTTTATGTGTTGTAAATGAGTAAGTATCTCTTCATAATGAAAAATAAGGTTGTTCAACTAAATGATGCTCTTGTCAGAATACTTTAAAATCACATTCCTCTGTATTTATATTCTAAGTTCGATACTATTATTATGTTATCATATAAAGTATATTGTTAAATTTGATCAGGATTAAAACAAAACATAAAAAAATCACAGTTATGAACAGAAAGTTAATTGTCGTCACAGCTATGCTTTTTATGCTGTCATTCACCTCATGGGCTCAGATAGGAGTTCAGCTGGGTTATAACTTTGCCAAAATTAAAGGTATTGAATCAGGGAGTGCTGATATTAAGAACCAGAGTGCTATCACAGCAGGAATATTCTATGAAAAGGACATCATTCCATTTATTGATTTGAGACTTGGACTAAATTATTCTCCAAAGGGATCACATCTTGCCCTTGGTGATAATTACAGCAAGATTTCACTCAACTATATTGAATTGCCTATTCTTGCCAAAGTGAAGGTAGGACCTCTTTATGCCCTTGGTGGGATCTATGGAGCATATGCCATAAACGGAAATGTCAGCAGCAGGCTTGAGATTTTGGGAGTAACAGTTACATCTGATGAAGCAATAAATTTTGAAGATGAACAGATAAACCGAATTGACTTTGGCATGAAATTCGGCGCCGGACTTCAATTCGGGCTTGGGCCGGTAAAGATATTTGCCCAGGGCGATTATTCATTTGGATTGATGAATATCAACGATTATGAAGATGGTGATGAATTGAAAAACAATGTTCTTGGAATTCATGCCGGCGCTATTCTTAGTTTTTAATACCATGACAATAAGCTGATAGAATACTATCAGATCATCTACTTTAAAGGGCACAATACATAAATTTGTTTTGTGCCTTTTTTAATGCTGAAACCACCTCTACTTGTTTTCATGCATCTTCCTGTTCTGATTCTTGATGAATAAATAATTTGTATAAATATCAAACCCGGATATTGTTTGTATGTTACAGTAATAGCATACCTTTAGCAGAAAGCAATGGTTATGAAAACAATGATATGTTTTTCTCAGCTGATCTTTTTGCTATTAGCCATTACATCATGTGAAAGGGATGAGGGAACCACAGTGCCTGCAGCAAACAGCAAATATGTTGTTTTTGCCTGGAACGATCTGGGGATGCATTGTTTAAATCCAACTTATGATGAACTGGTCATTTTACCTCCATATAACAACCTCCATGCTCAGGTTATCAGGCGTGGAAATCCGCCGGAGATTGTATCTGCCGGATTCACTGCCGAGTTTAGCATAATAAACAACAGCTATTCGTATGGTAAGAGGGAATATGGTGGTTTCTGGACCTATTTCGAATCGCTTTTTACCGGTCCTGTCCCAGCACATGATACTGGACTCACAGGTACTTCACTGTCAGGTTTAATGACACTTGATGGTGACGGGTTTTTAGCCGCGGGGATACCTGTTGTGCCGGTTAATGATGCTAATGTCTGGAATCCATATCAGGTGGCTGAAATAAAGATTAAGGATGGTACAGGGGCTGTTATTGCAACAACACGCGCCACTATACCCACCTCTGATGAGATAAACTGTGCCAAATGCCATTCAGGTGGCTCAAATACGGCTTTTACCAATATACTTCTCATTCATGATTTAGAAGAAGGCACCACACTTAATAGCCAGAAACCGGTATTATGTGCAAAGTGTCATGGATCTCCTGCACTGGGGACAGTGGGTGAAGGTACCTCAGGCATCTTTCTATCCGAAGCCATACATGGCTATCACTCAGATAAAGGAGCCGGCTGTTATGATTGCCATCCTGGTGCTACTACAAAATGCATGCGTAGTATTGAACACATGGGAACAGGTACTGATGGAAACTGTATTGAATGTCATGGCAGTATGGCAAATGTTGCATCCACGATTGATGCCGGTCGTATACCATGGGTTACAGAACCAAAATGCTCATCATGCCATGGATCAGTTTCAGGAGTTGAGACAAATTCAACGCTATACCGCAATGCAACAGGTCATGGTAATATTGCCTGTACAGCATGCCACGGCAGCCCACATGCAATGTATCCGTCATCACAGGAGGGGGACAACTACCAGCCTGAACAATATATGGGTAACAAGATTAAAACTATAGGTAGCTGCGGAGTATGCCATTCAAACTCAAGAGGCGAGGGAGCCGGTGAGGATTTTGCTGAAACCCACGGTGGTACAACTCCAGAACATAAAAACACATGCCATGTATGTCATACTGCAGTTCCATCAACAA
>QKCK01000242.1 GCA_003245695.1 Bacteroidota bacterium
GAAAAACGGGTTTATATCTGCCGTTTTCTTTCCTGTGCATGATGCAAGAATGATTGCCGCTGCCATAATAAATGGAATGGATCGTTTCATGAATCTGATTTTTCGTTATTATTTTGTTAATAAGTGTGCAAATTAAAACATTTACACATATAGACAAAATCGACAATTATCCCCATTTTTGATCTATCCGTCAAAAAAGGAGAAATTGTTAAGGTTTAATTCTATTCTTTTTATTAGTTTTAATAGATTAAAGCACTGATAAAAAGGATCAAAACAAATTTTTTTTGCATGAAAAAAAGTCTACTCAAAACAGCATCTGTAATCTTTCTGTTCCTGGCACTGTTTTCATCACAAGTTGGTTTTTCGCAGTCATTGATGACATGTAACTTTGAAGACCAGCCTGGCACACTGCTGACTGAAACAGGATGGATGGCTTACTGCCAGGCTGGTGTAAACCCGGTAAAGGTTACATCTCCCGGACTGACTTTTCCCGGTTATCCCCTGGGTAACATAGGGAATGCTGCTTCTCTGACAGGATCAGGGGAGAACATCATGCATCCGTTTGAGTTGCCTGATCTGAGCGCATCACGCAATATATACGTTTCATTTATGGTCTCTGTGAAAAACCCTGCCGGAGGTAACTTTCTAAGTATATCTGGCAGCACTCTTGATCACAAGAGAGCAAGAGTATTTGTAAACGAGGCGTCACCTTATAACCTGGGTCTCTCTTTTGGTTCATCCACACCGGTATTCACCACCGGAGTCTGTGAACCGGGAGCTACTTACCTTGTCGTCCTCAAATATGAAGTAATTGAGGGAGCGTGTAATGATGCAGTAAGCATGTATCTCTTCAGTGACGGAGTACCCTCCGAAGAGCCGGCTACGGCAACATTAGGGCCGCTCAGAGACCCTTCGCTAGCTGACATTTGCCCGGGATCAGTGACATTGCACCAGAATGATGACCTTCAGGATATTGTAGTCGATGGCATCAGGGTTAGCTCAAGCTGGACCAAATGTGTCACTGAAGATACCTTCGCCCCTCTTTTTAGCGATGGATACCCTGCCATTTCAGACCTGAAATATAACAGACTACGACTGGATGTAAGTCTCAATGAACCCGGCAAAGCATTTTATCTTGTTGTACCCGCCGGATCTGCTGCTCCATCAGCTGAAGAGATAATTGCCGGAGAGGCTTATGGCGATGTCACACCTGCTGCCGCAGGCACTATTGAGGTAACAGGGGCTGATGCTGTTTACTCAGCTCTGGCAGAAGGACTGGCACCTCTCACAGCTTATGACATCTATGTCATTGCCAGTGATAATGCCACTGTACCCAACGTTCAACCTGTTGCGTCATTGTTGACAGTAACCACCCTGCGCACCCCCGACGCCTCTCTCTCTGACCTGAGAGTAGACGGCACTACGGTGACCGGCTTCGATCCTGCACTATTCAACTATGTCATGGTCTATGAGCCAGGGACAACAACCATCCCTGAAGTCACTTTTACTCTCAGTGACATGGAGGCAACAGCAAAACTGACATCTGCCACCGACCTCACAGGTGATGACAACGCACGTAGCACCTTTATTGAGGTGACAGCTTATGACGGAGAGACAAAACAGGTATATGCCGTCTCTTTTGACCCGATCCTTACTGTGGAAAATATTGCCGCTCTGAGAGCAATACCAGCATCAGACTATAACAGGGTATACCAGGTTACAGGCGAGGTATTCATCACTGCCACAAGCACCTCAATGGTGAAGTTTGTCTTCGTCCAGGATGATTCTGAAGCAGCTCTCTTCATCAATAACGGTGACGGCAAGATCAGTGACAGCTTTGTACGGGGCGATGGCCTGAAAAACCTACGTGGCACGCTGACTGATTACAGCGGTTTGCTGGGCTTCGAACTATTTGATGCCCCGGCTGCCATAAGCTCCTCTGGCAACGTGGTAGTGACACAGTCAATCACAGCCACAGAATTCATCAACAACTTTGAAAAGTACGAATCTGAACTTATAAGAATAGAGGGTATAGCATTCAGCGAAGCCGACGGCTCAGCAACATTTATCGCCGGCGCTGATCACAATGCCACCGCCGGTGACATAGCAGTCACTGTCAGGGCCCTGATACCTGCCTCTGACATCATAGGCTCTGTCATACCTTATATGGCTGACGTGACAGGCATTGCCACATGGTATAATACTGTAGCAGCCATTTCACCAAGAGAGGTGGCAGACCTCGACATATGGTCATCAGATGCCGGTCTGACAAAGATTGTCTATAACCGCTCTGTCGTCCCTGACTTTGACGCCACACAATTTACCTACGAGGTTGTTTTACCTCAATACGCCAGGATAACACCAATTGTACAGGCAACACTCTCTGACAGCAGGGCCACAATAACAATAGAACAGGCTGTCTCAATCACAGGTACAGAAGAAGAGAGAACAGCCACTATAACCGTTGTATCACCCGACAAGGGAGTCACAAATATCTATAAGGTCATTTTCAGCAAAGAGGTGGTGCCGGAAGAGAATCTTGTTGTAGCTGAGTTATACCCGATACCGGCTTCCACTGAGATTACTGTAAAGAATACTGAGAATGTGATACTCATGGAGGTTTACAACTCATCAGGGCTGAAGCTACAGACAATAAAGTGTGGGGGCGAGACAGAGAGATTAATATATCTCGGGGGATATCCCACAGGATTTTACTTCATCAAGCTCACCACGCCTGATGGTATAGAGATGCTTAAATTCATTATCAAATAATTCTGTTAGTTGCAATCAGGAACAAAGCCGGCTGTCTGGCATCATAAAAAGACAACCGGCTTTTGTTTTTTCACATCACAGGCCATCATCCCCTTTCCACTTTTCGACTTTTCTACCTTTCCACCTTTCCTCTTTTCCACCTTTCCACCTTCTTATCAACAGCGTACATTTTCATCTGATATTTAACACATCCATTGAAAAAGATTGTTTACTTTTATCTTCTTATAGTTAACATAAGTATAAACCAAAACGCTACGATATGAAAAAACATTTACTCAGTTCTTTCTTATTATTGTTTATCCTACTGTTTACCTCTAATAATCATATTAACGGACAAACAGTAATTGCCTCATGGTCATTTGATGCATTATTAGCACCGACTACCGATGTTCCTACTGCTAAAGCTATTCCTGCTGATAATGGTCCACTGATGGCAAATGCTAATGCATATCTGGATGGAACAAACGGCTCATCAGATTGGACATCTGTTGCTTCATCTCCAGAACTAACAGCATTTGGAGGAAGCACATTAAATGATCCCAGAGCAACACCTACTGCAGGGATGGCTATGGCTCTGGCTAATATGAGTGCAAATGGCAAATATGTTGTATTTAAATTTGCAACAACAGGATACTCAAACATCTGCTTTTCATTTGCAACAAGAGGAACAGCATCTGGGTTTACAACTCATTCATGGGCATGGAGTACAGATAATGTAACTTACACTGATTTTGCTTCTGTGCCTGCGGTTATTACATCTACCTGGGCTATTGAGAACCACAATCTCGCAAATGTAACTGCCCTGAATAACGCCTCTGAAGTCTATATCAGACTCCAGGTTGATGGAGCAACTACAACTAGTGGCAACAACAGAATTGATAATTTCGTCGTTTACAGTGATGTTACAGCTCCTGTAGCAACAATGGTTCCTGCTGACGGAGCAACAGATGTTGCCATTGACGTTAACCCAACAATCACATTTGACGAAGCTGCAAGAAACACTGACGCAAGTGAGATCACCAACGACAATGTTGCCTCTCTGCTTAAGTTCAAGGAGACAAACAGCACCGGAACAGACGTACCTTTCACTGCAACAATAGATGATGCAAAGAAAGTTATCACAGTAGTTCCTACCTCCGCTCTGACCAACGCTCAGGCTTACTACCTCGAAGTAGGTGAAGTGGAAGATGTCTCCGGCAACACCGGTGTAGTTACAACATCCACCTTTACAACCATTTCAGCAACAACCCCTTCACTTACCATCACAGCACCTGTTACAGGCGACACTTTTTATGCCGGTGACAATGTTACCATTACATGGACCTATACTAACCTGACAAATGTAAAGATTGATGTTTTTGAGTCAGACACCTACGTAACCACGCTATCATCAAGCACTCCGGCTGCTGATCAAAGCTTCTCTTTAGTAATACCTGCCGACGCAGGTTACAGCGCAGCATATAAAATCAGAATTTACAATGCTGACGATGAGAATTTCAATGTCGACAGCGATCCATTCACCATTATAGGGGTTGCCACAAGTATTTCAGACCTCAGAACCAGGTTTGATGCTCCTGATGTTGTAAAGCTCAGCTCTGAAGCTGTTTTCAGCTTCATCCAGGGCAAGAACTATTATATGCAGGATGCCGGAGCAGGTCTCCTTATCTATGATAACAACCTGAAACTGACAACTACCTATTCTCAGTATGATGGTATCACCGGTGTGACCGGAACCCTCTCCAATTATAACGGCGTACTTGAACTTGTTCCTATTGCTGATGCAGGTGCTGCTACTTCAACAGGCAACACCATTGTTCCTATTGAGGTAAGTGCTGCAACACTTAACTCTGACCTCAACACCTATGAATCACGGCTTGTCAAGATTCTGGCCATGACATTTGCTGATGCAGGAGGCTCATTTGTTAAAGGTACAAACTATAACATCTCTGACGGAACCACAACAACAGTCTTCCGTGCTGCTTTCACATCAGATATAACAGGTACAACTATTCCTAACAAAGCTGATATTATTGGTCTTGCAATGGAATATAACGGCACTTCACAGATAGCAAGCCGCAGTCTTGCCGATCTGACAATTCTCACAGGCATCAACACCAGTGCAGAGTCAAAGGTGACCATCTACCCTGTTCCTGCAGTAACAGAGCTCAAAATAACCAACATCGAGTCAGTTAAGCTGCTTGAAGTATTCAATGTTACAGGTATAAAGGTAGCTGCCATAAAACTTGAAGGACAAAGTTATTATTCTCTTGCTCTGGAAGATTACACACCAGGAATGTATTTCATCAGGTTTACTACCGACAATGGTGTATTCATGAAGAAGTTTATGAAACGATAACCTTTTTTTCACCTTACAGAAAAACCACGCACATGCGTGGTTTTTTTTATTCCCTGTAACAGCCTGCAAGCTCCCTCCTGCCTCTTTCATGTGTCTCTGTAACAGATGACTCACTATTAACAATAATTTGCTTTCATATAACGTTTTTTTTCCTAACCTTTGTTCCCCTTTTAAGGTAATGATATGAAAAACAAGATTATTGTCATTCTGATATTTTTACTCCCGGTAATAACCAACAGCTCATGCCGCAAGGTAACTGACCCACCATCACCTGACGACTCTGAAATGTTCGTTGCATGCATCCCCTATCCAGGCACTGACCAGAGTCTCGATATTGTTACCTTTAATGTTGAAACCTTTCCTAATAACTCAAACGGAGTATCTGACTACAACAGGGTAGTGATGCTTGCCTCACTCCTGAATACTATTGATGCCGACGTATATGGATTGCAGGAGGTAGCATCGAAAGCCGGCTTTGATCAGCTCATTGACCTTATGCCGGGATATGCCGGACAGTATTACCTCACCGATGAAGCCGACTGGAACCTGGCTTATATCTATAAAACATCAGAGGTTACACTCGATAATAATGCAACACGTTTGCTCTTTGAAGACGAAAGCGTTTACCTGCGTCCGGCATTTGAGATAAAGATACATCACACCCCAACCGGCCTCGATACATATATAATAAATAACCACTTTAAATGCTGCTCCAGCGGAGAGAGCATGCGCAGGGAGTCATCGCAGATAATGAAGGATTATATTGACACATATCGCAGTAACGATAATGTTGTTGTGCTGGGCGACCTTAACGATGAACTTACAGGCACAACATCATCAACAAACCCATTCCTCTGTTTCATTGACGACCCTTCTGATTATCACTTTGCTGACATGGATATTGCCCAGGGCAGTCAGCTGTGGTGGTCATATCCCTCATACCCAAGCCATATAGATCATATCCTCATAACTAATGAGCTGTTTGACAACCTCGATACCACCATGGTATATAAGGCAGCCCCATGCTACCCTCAATATACTGACATCATCTCTGACCACCGGCCCGTTGGGATAAAACTCACCGCCGACGGAAGCAGGTAGTGAGGTCAAGACAAAAGACAAACTTGTCCGACGCAGCAAAGCGAAGGCGGAAGGATAAAGACAAAAGTGTTGAGGCGTTGATGTGTTGATGCGTTGATACGTTTAGTCGCCAAGTAGGTTTCAGGTGAATGCCGACTTTCGACTTTCAACTTTCGACTTTCAACTTTCGACTTTCGACTTTCAACTTTCGACTTTCGACT
>QKCK01000104.1 GCA_003245695.1 Bacteroidota bacterium
CTATGGGGAAGATAAAACCTGATAACAGCAGGCTTGGGAGCATCAGTCCGAGCAATGAGACGAATATAGCCGTCTGCATGTTTGAAGCAATGGTGGAAATCAATATGCCCAGTGACAGAGCCATAAGTATATAGAGCATGCACTCGGCCATCAGCAGGGTGATACTCCCGGCTACAGGCAGCCTGAAGACAAACCATGCCATCAATAATATTATGATGACATTTACTATTGAGAGCAGAAAATAGGGCGTTACTTTTCCCAGTATTATCTGCCATGGTTTTAATGGTGACACTAATAAAATCTCCATGGTGCCAAACTCTTTCTCACGTGTGATTGTAACAGAGGTCATCAGTGCACAGATAAGTATCAGGATGAGAGTGATCACACCCGGAACAAACATAAACTGACTTTCAAGATTAGGATTAAAATACATCCTTACCTCGGGTGTGATAATTATTCCGGAACCTGGTTGCTGTATCAGCTGTGAAGCTGAATAACTGTTTATTATGGCAGTGGTATAGGCAGTGACAAGGTTTGCGGTATTGGGTTCTGAACCATCAGCAATGATACTTACAGAGGCATCTCCTTCTCTTTGAAGCCTGGCTGAGAAGTTATCCTCAAATACCACCACCTCTTTCAGATTGCCTTTCCGGAATGACTCGTCTATCTCGTTGTAACTGTTAAGGTTAGCTTTTATCCTGAAGAATCCTGATGAAGCCAGCTTATCCGTAATAGATGTAGTCACCTCATCTTTTGACAGATCAAGTATTGCAATGCCTGCATTATGTATATCTGTGCTTACTGCATAACCGAATATGAGTATCTGTGCAGCCGGGATACCGAAGAGGATAATGAGAGTGCGGAAGTCTCTGAAGATATGCTGAAACTCCTTTTTAACAAAAGCCATGAAACGCTTCATACGGCAGATGGTTTTTTAGGTCGTGTGATCATAACAAAGAGCTCTTCCATATTTGTTACACCATACTCCTCCTTAAGTCTGGCAGGAGTATCGAGTGCCACAATTTTCCCTTCATTCATAATGGTTATCCTGTTACAGTATTCGGCCTCATCCATATAATGAGTGGTTACAAAGACAGTGATGCCGCCTGCTGCAGTCTCGTATATCATCTCCCAGAACTGTCTTCGGGTTATCGGGTCAACTCCGCTTGTCGGTTCGTCAAGGAATACTATCTCAGGATCATGGAAAACTGCAACTGAAAAAGCCAGTTTTTGCTTTAACCCGAGAGGCATGTCAGCAATGATAGTGTTCCTGTAATGTGTAAAATCAAGCCTTTCAAGCAGTTTATCTGTCCGGTCTCGTATCTCTTTCATTCGCATGCCATAGATACCTCCATACAATTCAATATTCTCAGCTACAGTAAGATCCTCATACAGAGAGAATTTCTGCGACATGTATCCAATCTTCTTCTTTATCTCCTCCGGAGAGCGTGAGGCATCAATGCCGGCTACCATAACGCTGCCTGATGATGGCCGTGACAGTCCGCACAATATCTTTATTGCTGTTGTCTTTCCGGCTCCGTTAGCTCCCAGGAAACCAAAGACCTCTCCCCGGTATACATCAAAGCTGAGATGGTCATTGGCAACAAAACTGCCAAAACGCTTAACCATCTCTCTTACCTCTATGACTTTTTCAGTGCTCATTATTTCTGCATAAGTTCAAGAAAAGTATCTTCTACTCCGGGTTCAATATCATTAATCACAGTACCCATGATACCGTTAGCACAGAGAGAGTTCATCACATCATCACAAGAGGCTTCATCAGTGAGAGTGATATGAACACTCTCACCGAATGGGAAAGCACTACTGATGCATGAGATATCTCTGAGGGCAAGCAACAGCTTGTATTTGTCAGGATGGGAGGCTGCATACAGCCGGCGGGTAAAACGTTTTCTTATGTTTTCCGGAGTATTGATGTCAAGTATATGCCCGTTCTGTATCAGGGCAATCCTGTCGCACCTCAGAGCCTCGTCCATGTATGGGGTAGATACTACAATTGTGATACCCTCATCGCGCAGCCTGTGAAGCATCTCCCAGAACTCTGCCCTTGATACTGCATCCACGCCTGTTGTAGGTTCGTCAAGGATAAGAAGTGACGGTTTATGGATGAGGGCGCATGACAGGGCAAGCTTTTGTTTCATGCCCCCTGACAACCGTCCTGCCAGTCTTTTGCGGAAAGGCTCTATCTGGCTGTATATATCTTTTATGAGATAATAGTTTTCTTCGATGGTAGATCCGAAGATAGTGGCATAGAACTTCAGATTCTCCTCCACTGTAAGATCCTGGTACAGACTGAAACGCCCCGGCATATAACCTATCTCTTTTCTCAGTTCCCTGAACTCTTTTACTGTGTCATACCCCATAATGGCAGCACTACCTTTATCCGGTATAATCAGAGTTGTCAGTATGCGGAACAGTGTTGTCTTACCCCCTCCATCAGGTCCGATAAAGCCAAAGAGCTCATTCTCACCGATGGTGAATGATACATCATCAAGGGCAATAGTACTGCCAAAGTGATGTGTTATATTTTTTGTTTCAATGAATGAGCCCATCACTATCTGTTAAATATTGCCTCTCCTGGCATACCAGCCTTGATGCTGCCGTCATTGGGTACATCAATTGTGACAGCATAAACAAGGGTTACACGTTCTTCTTTTGTCTGGATAATTTTAGGTGTGAACTCGGCCTTGTCAGATATGTGAGCGATGGTACCCTGAAACTCCCGGTATCCCTTTTCTCCGTCGTCAATACGGGCAATACATTTACTGCCTGTATGTACATCAGCAAGCTGAGCCCCGCTGACCCACACTTTAAGCTTCATCATTCTCAGATCGCTTATTTTTATCAGGGGTTTGCCGGGAGCAGTAAGCTCGTGGCACAATGCATATTTCTCCATGATAGTTCCTGTGAAGGGAGCTCTTACTGTACTCCTTCTTATCTGCTCATCCAGGATCGCTCTTTTGGCCTCCACTGATGATATCTCAGCCTGTACTGTGGCCTTCTGTGAGTTGTTAGCCTCCTGCTGCCTTTTCAGCACTTCAATCTGACCTGTCAGATCATCAAGCTGCTTTTGTGTGGCAGCACCTTCAGCCAGCATCCTGACAGTACGTTCAACGTTAACCTGCAGGTTATCCATCTGCTGGCTTACAATTCTGTTCTGCGAATTTATTACCGTTAGCCGCGATAACGCACCACTCATGGCAGCAGATAACTCATCACGCTGAAGTCTTAACATTATTGTGTCAGTGACAGCAAGTACAGCACCACTTTCAACAACGGAGCCCTCGTCAATATCCATGGTAATTATCCGCCCTGATGTCTCTGAAGAGATAATCACCTCATCAGCTTCAAAATTGCCCCAGGCATCAGCCTGACTCTCCTTGTTTACACACGCGGTAACAGTTGAAAGAGTAAGTATGATTATAAGATACTTTTTCATAATGATTCTTATTTTATTTCTTTTCCGGTAATATTCATATAGTCAACATACGATTTCGACAGCGTGATACGGTGTATCTCAGCTGTAAGCCGTGCCTGCCTCTCGGCATTTAACTCAGTTAGGTATTCAGTAGCTGTGAGAGTCCCGTTTTCAAGCTGTGAGGCAGCAGCAGCTGTAATACCTTTTCTTATCTCAACAAGCTCTTTGTCGGGCCCGGCTGCCTGAAGAAGAGATTCAATCTCTGCTCTCTTAAGCCGGAGTATCCTCTGCAACCCCTCCTCTGCTGTCCTCTTCTTTGATTCAGTGATGTTCTTCTGAAGCCTTATTATAGCGATCTCGTTCCGGTTCCTGTTCCAGTCGAAGATCTCCCATCTGAGACCAAAACCGAAGGAATAGAAGCTACCTGCTTCACTAGAAAGCATATTATTGCCCTGTGGATTACCATATCCTAATGAGGCTGAACCAAAAGCCTTTGGCATCCGCTGCGCACGGAGTAAATCACTGGTTGCATCAAGCTGCTTTGTCCTGATGTCAAAAAGCTTTATATCAGGATTCATAATTTCAGTATCAAAAGCCATCTCCGTTTCAGGCAACAGTAAGACTGCTCCTTCAATGTCATTGTTGCCAGTCAGCATCATCAGGACTGACATAAGAGCCTGGTGCCTCAGTTTCATCTCTGCCATTGCCTGATCTGCTTTTAGCTTCTCAGCAATCAACACATCAAGGTTGATTTTGAGAATCACTCCGTTTTCCACCGCTGACCGTGCAACATTGATGCGCGATTCAAGCTCAGAAATTAATATGTCAGTTATCTCAATCTGCTTCTCAGTGAGTAGGATAGAAAAATAGTAGTTGTTAACCTGCTCCCTCATTTTATAAATATCAGCTTCATTCTGCTGCATATTCAGCTCAAGAGTAATCTGCTCGATCTCCCTGGCACTGCGTGTGACTCCTCCGTCCCATATCAACTGATTGACATTAAGCATGGCACGGTACTGGTCATGGGGTATATCCGGCAGAATCAATGAAGGAAACATTGCAGACACACCTCCAAGCATTGAACTCATGTCAACAACATCAGAGTTGTAACTATAGCTGCCTGTTACCTCTATAGCTGGAAGATAGGCTATCCCAAGATTTCGCTCCCTGAGCTCACTGATATGCCCGATTGCCTCCCTATCCGACGCTGAAGGGGCATTGACGGCAAGAGAATCATAACACTCCCTGAGAGTAAGATAACGCTGCGAAAATGCCGGAGCCGCCACTATTATTGCTAATTGTAATGCTGTTATTATCCTTTTCATTTCTTATTCATGTGTTTAATAGCATTGATGACAAATTCAGAAGCAAAGACTTTCCGTTCATTCATGAAATCATCAAACCCCTTTGTGTATCCTGTCTGGTCGAGAAACATCTTTACTATCTCTTTGGCAGCAAACGGGAAAATTGTTAGTGAGACTACAGTTATCATGAACTGAACCCAGTCCTCTTTCTTTATTCCATATTCAGACATCTCTTCAGCATGAAAACCCATGACTGAATCCCGTATCTTTGTGTAATCAATGTTCCCAAACCGCTTCTTGAGCCTTTCCGGATTATGCGATATCTCACTCATAATAAAGATCGGGAGCATTGGATTTTGCTGAAAAAAACGGATGTGTTCACAATAGTATTCCCTGATCTTCTCCTCAAAGGGCTTGTCTGACATAAATATGCCAATAACCATTGAAAACATCTTCTCAAACAGCTTGTTAAACACAACCTCAAATAACTGATCCTTGCTCCTGAAGTAATAATGCAGCAGAGATTTGTTTATACCTGCCCGATCCGCTATCTCCTGCATACGTGCAGCAGCAAATCCTTTCTCTTCAAATACTGCCATCGCAGCTTCAAAGATTTTTTCTTCTGTCTGTTTTTCGCTATCGTTTTTAACCATTTGGTTTGAATTAAGGGTTAAACCAATGAGTTTAACCAACTGGTCAAAAATATAACAAATAATTAAACAATGCAAATTTTAATCAGAAAAACAGTAAGAGGTATGGGAGATATCAATTGGAAGGTCTTATTCCACCAGTAAAAGATTTTGTGAGTGACAGAATAGCAGTAAGGTTTCCGGACAGGAAGCTCATAAAAGAAAAAGCCGGGCTGCCGGAGTGAAAAGAATCCAGCGGCCCGGCAAATATGTATTTATTTTAATATTCTGTGATATATGATTTCCCTGCAATACGTTTTCCTATTTTGGAATAGGCCCATGGGAAATAGATGGTGGCAGTTATGATTGTCAATAATATCTGTCCCCAGATAAACAGGAAGTCATTCAGGTTCTCTAAATCGTATCCTGTTCTTTTTCTTTCATTTTCTGAGGTGAGTACTGTTTTATCGATGAAGTATTTGTATAATCTCACTGTAGCTAGTGGGGCATAAATACCACAAGTTATCAGTGAGATGAATATCTCGAGTGCGATTTTACCGCAGGAGGGCCAGAAACTTGATTCAAGGGTAACATGGAATTTGCTGAAGTCAATATCTATCATCCATCTGAAGAAGAGGTAATAGAATGGAACCATGATGATAAATATCACGGTGTTGGTTACTATTTGTATTGTTGGCAGGAACCCAGGGTTTGAGAACATAAAGTATCCCATGATTAACGAGAGGATAATAACAGGAAGGATCACACAAAGGAGCATAATAACAAAAAGAGATGATCCTTTGCCTTTGAACTTCAGCCGTTCACCATCAAACGAGGTATTATCCAGGAAGTAGGTGATGATTTTTTTCATGAACCATGCACCGTAAATACCAAGAGTAATGATAGTCAGAAAGAGTCCAAGAAAGAATATCCCAAGATAACTACCGAAGGAGCCATGAAACCTGGCATTTTTATCATTGAAACTGATATTCTCAATGGTAAGCGTGGCGAAGAAGAAGCCGATTATGTAAATAAATATT
>QKCK01000110.1 GCA_003245695.1 Bacteroidota bacterium
GCACTTTGATAATGGAGATGAAGTAACAGAATACTGGGATGGACAGGCTCGTTTCAAGGATTTTTCATTCACCGGAACACGTAAGGTGGAGTGGGCAAAGATCGATCCGGAAAATAAAATAGTGATGGATGTGAACAGAATTAATAACTCATATCGTCTGGAGAGAAGTTTTACCCCGGCAAGGAGGATGATGAATAAATTCATATCCTTCATACAGATACTTATTTCACTTATAACCTTTTAACTGAAGAAAATGAATATCCTCAATTTGTTATATAATGGTGCCAGAAAAGCTGTTTCAGCATATCGATTCCTGATACTTATCTGGCTTGTATTCCTGATGTTAATATCTGTAGTTGCTCTGCCGCTTAAGGCAGAGTTTAATTCTGCATTTGGCCATAGTATGTTGCAGGATTCGCTGACCGGAGGATTCGATACTGAGGTATTTGGGGATATGGGGCCTGTAATGAGCACAATTATGTCTCACCTGACAACAGGGTCTTTGCTTCTGCTCTTATTTAGTGTGCTTCTTTATTCTTTCTTTGCCGGGGGGCTTTTCGCCCATTTTACAAGTGATTACGGAACCTTCAGGATACACGATTATATAAAAGCCTCAGCACACCATTTCTTTTCTTTCGTTGCTATTGGTTTTGTTATTGCCGGGATGATAATCCTTTGGGCTATGCTTACATTCTTAATTCCTATAGGAATATTGAAATCGGCAGAAAGTAGTGCCGGGGTTGTGGCCATAGTTGCAAGGGTCATGGCAGTTATCTTTTTACTTGGCATGCCGGTATTGTTACTGATAGCTGATAATGCACGCCGGTGGGTGACCACAACAGGGACAAAGAAGATTTTCAAATCTATTGGTGAGGGATTTCATTCAACCTTTACCCGATTGGGAAGGTCGTATTTTGTTATTCTTATAATCATGATCGTCAATCTTCTTCTTTCATGGCTGATGATGAGGTTTACACTACAGAGTGTTCCGGAAAAAGGATTCATGATTTTATTGTTTTTTATCATGACGCAGTTGCTTTTCATCATTAAACTCTGGCTGAAGGCATGGAGGTATTCTGTTGTTACTGAGATAGCTCTTCACAGGTAATACAGGGAGTTGAATAACATATATCGCATAAATTTGGTGAGGCACTTATTGGTGCCTCACTTTTTATAGGTATAAATACCACATTTAAATAGGTTTTTGTCAGGTGAATAGTTACAGACGCTTGGGTTATTTTTGATATTCAAATAATGAGCGATGTGAAACTATGAGGGATCTCTTTGGTCTGTTAATGCGTGATGTAAGGTTTGAAGAGGGGCTGAATGCCTGTATGAACTGTGGAGTATGTACTGCCATTTGCCCGGCAGCTGAGTATTACAATTATGATCCGCGAAGAGTGGTTGACATTGTACAGACCCGTAACAATGAGGCAATAGAGGAGCTTCTGAGGAGTGAGACTATCTGGTATTGCGGGCAGTGTATGAGTTGTAAGACAAGGTGCCCCAGAGGTAATACCCCCGGTCTTGTAATTATGGCTCTACGAAAACTCTCACAGGAGTTGGGCTATTTTACTGACTCAGAGAAAGGTCGTCAGCAGTTTGCTATTAAGAGAGCTATAGGAGGCAATATTTTAAACTATGGTTATTGTGTCCCGTCATATGCTGTTGATCCTATGGCTCATCCTGAACAGGGGCCTGTGTGGGGTCATTTTGTAGAACATCTTGATGATGTGATCGCACGATGTGGTGGTGAGCTTAACGGAGCAGAAGGACCACTGAGAAAAATCGATGACGACACTATGGATGAGCTGAGAAGGATTTTTGATGTCTCAGGGGCTTCTGAGTTCTTTGAGACCATTGAAAGTGCTTCTGAAGCTAAAGCCGATGAGATGGGGCTCGAGTTTAAAAAAGAGGGGACAGACTTTGAATATTTCAGGTATGTCTACAGCACTGATAATGGAGAACACCAGTCAGAAGAGATAAGAAAGGAGGCTTATGAAAACGGAAGGTAAGAAGCGGATATGGTCAGAATATCAGAAGAATGTGCCTGATGATCATTTTTTCTACGTCAGATCATGTATCAGACAGTCATTTTTCCCCGGATCGGAACAGGTGTTCCTGAAGATACTGAGGGATGATCTTGGCAAAGATGTTTTTGAAGACCCTCGTCATACAACATGCACTGGCATTGGGTATCATGGTGATGTTGTCCCTTTTGAGACCATACAGACAGTCGTCGCACGGCACTTTGCCCTTGCAACCGAAGCCGGATATAAAAATATTGCCATATCATGTGTCACCTCATTTGGGATATATACTGAGATACTGGAGACATGGAAGCATTTTCCCGAGACTTTGGTGAAAGCCAGGGAGAATCTTTTCAAAGCAACCGGGAGAGTATTTGATCTGCCGGAAACGATATCACATGCAAGTGATATAATTTATAAATTCCGTGATGAGATAGCAGCAAAGGCTAAATATGCGCTCACTGATATCACCACAGGAGAGCCGCTCAGGATAGTTGAACATATAGGGTGTCACTATGCCAAGATGTTTCCAAAACATGGCATAGGTGGAGCAGAGTTTCCACATGTTCTTGTAGGCATGATAGAGAAGTGGGGTGGGAGTGTTGTTGATTACCCTGAGCGAAGGCATTGTTGTGGTTTTGGCTTTCGGCAATACCTGGTTCAGGCAAACAGAGGATACTCACTTTCGAGTTCGAAAAAGAAATTTGAGTCAATGGAGCCATATCAGCCTGATATGATAGTTTCAAACTGTCCGGGTTGTGCTATGTTTCTCGACAGATGGCAGTATGCAATAAATGAGATAGATGGCATTACCTATGGCAAAGACGATGAAGGGATACCTTCACTCACATATGAGGAGATGGCTGCTCTGATGCTTGGATATGATCCGTGGGAGATAGGGTTACAATATCATAATGTACAGGCGCTACCTCTCCTACGCAAGATAGGGGTGGAGGCTGATCCGGAAAAGAGGTTTATTTCAAAAGACGGCTCCCGTTTGCCGGAACCGGCTGGTCTTATTAATAACTTTTAGAATGGCAAAACAGATTATCATTGCCGGTGGCGGTGTTGCCGGAATAGAGGCAGCAGCAACACTGGCTGACATGGGGCATAAGGTAAATATTATTGAGAAAGGGAGTTCGTCAGGCGGTAATGCTGTACGATGGCATGCTCTTTTCCCTGACCGCAGACCCGCAGGGGAGGTGATATCTTATCTGAACAATCGTGTCAGGAACAAAAACATTGAAGTAACATATAACACCTGTGTAAATAAGGTAAGACATCACGGATCATCATTGGTGATAAATCTCTCCAGTGGTGAGGAGCTGAAGGCTGATGCATTTATTGTAGCTACCGGGTTTGATCTTTTTGATGCATCACGAAAAGAGGAGTATGGATATGGAATATATGACAATGTAATAACAGCGCCGGAGCTGGAGGATATGTTTAACGGAGGCTCATTATATACAGCTGATGGCAGGGTTCCGGAGCGGGTAGGTTTTATTCACTGTGTTGGTTCACGTGATGAGAAAGTATGTAATCATCACTGTTCTAAAGTGTGTTGTGTCACTGCTGTGAAACAGGCCATAGAGGTACGGGAGATGCTCCCCGGCTGTGAGGTATTCTGTTTTTATATGGACATGCGCATGTTTGGGCCCTATTATGAGGAGTTATACAGAGAGGCACAAGAGGTCCATAATGTCAATTTCATCAGGGGAAAGGTCTCGGAGGCATCAAACACTATAAACCATAAGGTCGCTGTAAAGGTAGAGGACACTCTTGCCGGTCGTCCTTTGCGTATGGAGGTTGACCTGCTGGTTCTCATGACCGGGATGGAGATGTCTGCCACAGGTGCTTCCCTTGCAGAAGCATCAGGGCTCAGGAGGGGAAAGAACCGGTTTCTGAGTGTCAGGGATAACCACATGCATAGTAATAACAGTGATCTGCCGGGTGTCTTTTATGCCGGCACCTGTACTGCTCCGATGAGTATTACAGATACAATATCACATGCACGCTCTGCGGCACTGGAGGTAAATCTATATCTGTCAGAGAGATGAGTCAGGTAAGTCAACAGAAGTTTGGGTTTGGGATAAATAAGAGTCGTCTCATCAACTATGATAAGGGCGACAGACGTGTCAGACAATATATAACTGACAGAGAGCCTACCTTCAAACTATGTTTCTCATGCGGTGCGTGTACTGCAGGATGTACTGCAGGTGCTCATGCAACAGTAAATATGAGGAGAGTAAATGTGTATATACGCAGGGGCGAGCTTGAACCCATCCGTGAAGAGGTGACTCGCTGCATGATGTGTGGCAAATGTCTTCTTACCTGTCCACGTGGTGTAAATACCAGAACAGTAATGGCTCTTGCTGCTGAAGCAATGAAAAAACTTGACCGTAATGAACTTTGAACCATTCATAATGCCTTTTAACATAGGCCTTTATTTTATTCTTGCCTATTGTGTCGTCAGATGTGTTGTCTGGTTCAGAGGACTGTCAAGGAGCGACAAGCTGCGATTACAACGAGGCTTCTTCGGCAGACCATTTATGCAGAGCATAAGTGAGATTATTAACGAGAGTCTCTTGCACAGGAGGATATTTAAGGTAAATCCTGTTCTGGGATATATGCATATGAGTCTTGCTTTTGGCTGGTTTCTGCTTATTCTGTTCGGGACGATTGAGGCTGACTATTTTGGAGCACATCATCTTAATCCTCCCTCCAGGGCGATCTTCTTCAGGTTTTTCAACCCTGACCATGGTGAAGCAGGGTTTGCACGTGCATTCGGATTCATGATGGATCTGATACTGGCATTTATTCTCTCCGGTCTTCTGCTGGCTATATCAAAGCGTTTCAGACCTAAGACAATGGGTATGCGAAAGACTACAAAGCATACGTTGGTTGACCGCATCGCTCTGACATCACTATGGCTTATTTTCCCTTCACGGCTCATGGCTGAGAGTCTCACATGTGGCGCTCATAACTCCGGCAGCTTTCTCACAGGGACACTGGGCCACGCCATGGCTTCTGTGATGCCTGCAGCTGAGATAGCCCCTGTATTCTGGTGGCTTTATTCACTATCGCTCGGGACATTCTTTGTGCTTCTGCCAGTGTCGCGCTACTTTCATATTCCTGTTGAACTCTTCCTTATCTTCATGCGTAATTCCGGAATAAGGACCGGAGACAAAGCTTCTTCTTTTACTGAAGTGCAGTTACATGCATGCTCATCTTGCGGAATATGTATCAGTACCTGCCAGATGAGTAAGAGTGCAGGGATAAACAATATACAATCAGCCTATCTGGTAAAAGGGCTGAGAAGCGGGAGTGATGTATCTGATATAACCAAGAATTGCCTTATGTGCGGCAGGTGTGAGGAGGTATGTCCTGTAGGTATAGAGCTGGGCCCACTTAGAATGATTCAACGGCGTGGCGGTGAAAAGCAGTATGAGAAAATACCTGTTATTCAGCAATATCACCTGAAGAGAAAAAATGTTTCCACTGAGAAAGAGGTGACACACTCATATAGCTATCTTAAAAACACAACGCCGGTAAAAGCTGATGTCTTATTCTTTGCCGGATGTATGACTCATCTTACACCTTCTATAATTCAATCAATGAAAAAGATATTTGATGAGGCAGGTGTTAACTATCATTTTATGGATGAGAGCGGAGGGGTGTGTTGTGGCAGACCATTGATGCTTGCCGGTCGTGATAAGGAGGCCAGGGAACTTATAAATCATAATTCAGATATAATCTGGAAGTCAGGGGCAAAAATGCTTGTTACGCCATGCCCTATCTGTTATAAAGTCTTCAATGAGAGCTATTATCTTGATGTTGAGGTCTTACATCATACGCAATTCATTGATATGCTTATTGAGGAGGGGTCATTAAGACCTGGTTTTATGAACAGGTCAGTAGTATATCACGACCCCTGTGAGCTTGGGAGAGGATCAGGTATCTATACTGAACCAAGAAATGTGATAGGTTATATAGCGGACCTTCAGTCTGTTGATGAAGAGGCAGAGAAGTCACTCTGCTGTGGCGGCAGTCTGGCCAATTTTTCTCTTTCGTCAGATAAACGAAGGAATATTGCTGCGGATGCAATTCAGATCCTTACAAAAGATAACCCAACCGCTGTAGTGACAGCATGCCCTTTATGTAAAAAGACATTCTCCAGTGTGTCGGAGACGAAGGTTACTGATATCGCAGAGCTTGTAGCAATGGCCCTGCCACATGCTAAACCGGCAGCACTGACCACAGTTACAAAAAACAAGAACGTGACTGTCTCTGCCTCAAATAGTTGAAAACTTATCCTGTTATTAACAATTATATCTTTTGCAGGTAAACAATCAAGTGGCTTTTCGAGTTACTTTGCATAAGTATATTATTGCATAAATTTTGTTATGAAGTAATATATGTAGAGTGAATCCGTTACTATTATGTTATTAACTTAAGGAGGGTAAACATGTTAAAAAAGATGGGATTGTTGGTCTCTGCATCTCTTTTTTTATTGGTTGCATGTAAGAGTACAACAGGATCAGGAGTGGGTCAGAACAACAACGGGGAGAGTCCGAAACAGGCCTCAGGTGAGGCAGTTCAGCTTAAAATAGAGGATGCTGCACTGGTTCAGGATGTGACAAACCCGCGCGGTAATACGGCAGAATGGAGTTTTAGTGTTGATAAGACAGGCAGGTATGAAGTGTGGCTGTCAAGTATTACTGTTGATACTATGAATCTTGGTTTTGACACTGCAGTGACAATTACGGCAGGAGACTCAAGGATTAGCAAGATGCCTATAGGTGATGACATTGTTATAGATGACTCTGTCAAAGCTCCATACTTCAGAGCTGATTCACAGATGGGATCCTTATTTTTTGCTAAACCAGGTGAATATATGGTCCAGGTGATAAGTGAGAAGGTGAATGCATCAGATCAGAATACAGAAGGCAGAACACTGATAAAGTCGCTTATTCTTAAACCTATTGTCTACTGAGACATACATTCTGTTGTATGATGGGTGCAATCTCACTCTCAGTTGACCTTTACAGAAATAGAAAACTGACTGTCATAAAAAAAAGAGACCGGATTTTAAATCCGGTCTCTTTTTTTTATGACTTCGTTGATGGCTCAAAAAGCTTTAAAGAATCCTCCATTCAACATCATGGAAAAGATATTTATATTATACCATACCTTTGCGTAGAAATACAACAGGATTATCATTCCGGCAACAAACATAAGAAGCAATCCCAGATATTTTCCGGCAAGATTATGGCCAGCTTTAACAAATTTGCGTGAGAAGCTATTGGTCCAGTCCTCTAACTTCATAAAGAGGGGATAAAAAATAACTGCAATAACGGCCATTGCTATCAGTGTAAACCGCAGAGGTTTAACCTCCCATTTGTAGCTTATCAGCTTCTCGGCAATAAAGTTGGTGAGAAGGTTTGCTGTAAGGATAGTGAATAGTGTTACAACAAAATTCAATAGCTTCTTATACATCCTGATGTTGATTAAAGCAGCACCCAGAGGAAGATCAGTCCTATAGCAATGCGGTAGAAGCCAAAGTGCTTGAATCCATAGTTCTCAACAATTCTAAGAAACAGTTTTACAGCGAGCCAGGCTGTAACAAATGCTACTGCCAGGCCAATAGCCAGAAGGATATACTCTTCTTTTGCAAAGGTGACAGGTGTTTTGATAAGGTCATATCCTGTAGCTGCAAGCATTGTTGGTACAGCAAGCAGAAATGAGAATTCTGTTGCCTGTTTCTTGTCGAGACCGTTGAAGACCCCCCCAACAATTGTTGCGGCTGCCCTGGAGACACCGGGAATCATAGAGAAGCACTGTATAAGTCCTATGAAAAAGGCATTTTTATATGATATATTCTCCAGATCATCAACGTTACTCTTCTTTGAAACAACATGACGGTCAATAAGAATCAGCACAATACCTCCAATGAAAAGTGAAACAGCCACCACAATAGGATTGAACAGGACACTTTTAATAAGATTATATGCAAGAAACCCTATCACTGCTGTGGGGATGAAAGCAGTACCAAGTTTCAGATAAATATTTATGCCTTTCAGGAAGCGTTTGGCATATAGCATGATTATAGCCATAATGGCTCCCACCTGGATAGCTATTTCAAATGTTTTTACAAAGGCATCTTCGTTAATATTCATCAGGCTGGAGGCCAGAATCATATGTCCGGTGGAGGATACGGGCAGAAACTCAGTAAGTCCTTCTATGATAGCAATGATAATTGCTTGGATAATTGTCATTTAATTAAACGTTTAGATGAAACAGTATGTAATCTTTAGTATCTTTTATTCTTCACCCACTCCTTTGCATTGACAAATGCCTTTATCCATGGAGTCACATCATCGCCTCTTCTTTCATGAGGGTAGTATGCGCATTGCCAGGGGAAGAATGCTCTTTCGAGGTGGGGCATCATAACCAGGTGACGTCCGTCGTCTGAGCATAGGCCTGCAATGTTGTACATTGAACCATTGGGATTTGCCGGATAATCAGAAGAGGAATATTTCATTGTTACTTTATAGCTCTCCTCTGGATAAGGCATTGTAAACCTGCCCTCGCCATGAGCAACCCATATCCCCAGTTCCATGCCTTCCATTCCTGAGAGCATAACTGATTTTGAAGGTAATATCTTCACACCAAGGAATCCCGATTCAAATTTGTGAGAGGAATTATGGAGTAGCTTTGGCATTTCCTGGTGGTCAGGATAAATGAGACCCAGTTCTGACATGAGCTGACAACCGTTGCAAACACCCAGCGAGAGAGTGTCTTCTCTCATATAGAAGCTGTCAAGTGCTTTCTTGGCTTTCTCATTGTATCTGAAAGCACCTGCCCATCCTTTGGCTGATCCAAGTACGTCTGAGTTGGAGAAACCACCCACGAAAACGATCATATTGACATCACTGAGATCTTCTCTTCCTGTTATCAGGTCTGTCATATGAACATCTTTGACGTCAAAGCCGGCAAGCCATAGGGCATAAGCCATCTCCCTGTCGCCATTAACACCTTTTTCTCTTATTATGGCAGCTTTAATGCCTGTCTCTCTGGGTCTGTCAGGGGTTATGCCAAGAGACTCAAATGAGCCCTGAAAGTCTTTGAGATTAAAATGCAGAGGGTTTTTGCTGAAGGTGTCATATCTCTCTCTGGCAGGTTTCTCTCCTGACTGCCTCCTGTCAAGAAGGTATGATGGACGGTACCATATATTTCTTAATGTGTCAATGTCATAAGTATACTGGGCAGTGCCGTTTGAAATAAACAGTTTTCTTTCTTTTACCGGGTGGCCTATAGTGTAATAGGTAATGTCATTTTCAAGAAGTATCTCTTCTACTATTGCCTCATTGGCCTCTTCAACCTGGAATATCAAACCTGGGTTCTGACTAAAGAGTATTCTGACCGTATCATCGTCATTTATTTCACTCAGGTTGATGGCAAGGCCTCCCTCGCTGTTGGCAAAACACATCTCGAGGAGGGTAGTTATCATTCCTCCGGCAGAGATATCATGACCTGCCACCAACAGGCTTTTGGAAATCAGTTCCTGTATGGTGCCAAAGACGGAAGCAAAATATTCCGGGTCAGCAACTGTCGGGGCCTCTTTTCCCAGCTGGTTCAGTACTTGTCCCAGGGCACTGCCGCCCAGGGCAGGAGGCATATTACTCATATCGACATATACCAGTGAGGTGGCTGAGTCATTTCTTATCACAGGTTCTATGATAGCTCTCACATCACTTACCTCACCGGCTGATGATATGATTACTGTTCCGGGTGACAGCACTGCCCCGTCATCATATTTCTGGCTCATGGAGAGGCTGTCTTTGCCTGTAGGAATATTAATGCCAAGGGCAACAGCAAAGTCACTTGCTGCTTTGACAGCTTCATAAAGTCTGGCATCTTCACCTTTATTGCGGCATGGCCACATCCAGTTGGCTGACAGTGATACACTCCTTAGGCCATCTGTCAGAGGAGCCCATATTATATTGGTCAGTGCCTCTGCAATTGATAGTACAGACCCTGCAGCCGGGTCAATGAGGCCTGCTGCCGGAGCATGTCCGATGGCTGTAGCCATGCCTGAGGTGCCCCTGTAGTCAAGGGCAATGGCTCCAAGGTCATTCAGCGGCAGTTGTATCTCACCTGCACACTGTTGTTTGGCAATACGTCCTGTGACAGACCTGTCAACCTTGTTTGTGAGCCAGTCTTTACAAGCAACCTCTTCAAGCTGTAATACCATATCAATGTATCTGCCTATGTCAGACTGATTATATTGAATATCGTTGTATGAGCTTTTTACAGTCTCATCATTCATATATGTTCGTGGGGGTTTGCCGAAAAAGTCATTGAGACTCAGGTCGATAGGCTTCACTCCTGTGGATGAGTCAATGAATGTGAACTGATGGTCACCGGTAACTTCCCCGATGATATAGATAGGTGCTCTTTCTCTCTCAGCAACACTTATCAGCTCCTGTGCATCCTTTCTTTTCATTACCAGTCCCATTCTCTCCTGCGATTCGTTACCAATTATCTCTTTTGCAGAGAGAGTAGGGTCACCTACCGGAAGCTTTTTAATGTCGATAATGCCTCCTGTCTGTTCAACCAGTTCTGAGAGGCAGTTCAGGTGTCCTCCGGCGCCATGGTCATGTAGTGATATAACCGGATTATTGTCGCTTTCAGCCATCGCTCTGAGAGCATTGTATACTCTCTTCTGCATCTCAGGATTAGCTCTCTGAACAGCATTAAGCTCAATAGAACTATCATAGGCTCCGGTGTCTACAGAAGATACAGCACCACCACCCATACCAATGCGATAGTTATCACCGCCGAGGAGAACAATGATGTCGCCTTTCTCAGGAGTATCTTTCTCGCTGTCTTTTTTCTTGCCCAGACCTATCCCCCCGGCAAGCATTATGACCTTGTCAAAGCCATAACGTCTCATATCCTCAAAATGCTCAAATGTGAGGAGAGAACCGCAGATTAGCGGCTGTCCAAACTTGTTGCCAAAGTCACTTGCACCGTTAGATGCTTTGATCAGTATATCACCCGGGGTCTGATACAGCCACCTGCGCTCCGGGATAGCTTCCTCCCAGGGCCTCTTATCTTCCGGTCGGCTATATGAGGTCATGTACACTGCCGTGCCAGCAATAGGTAGTGCCCCTTTACCTCCGGCAATACGATCGCGTATCTCTCCTCCCGTACCTGTTGCAGCTCCGTTGAAGGGTTCAACCGTTGTCGGAAAATTATGCGTCTCCGCTTTTAGCGAGAGTACCGATTCATACTTCTTGATAGTGAAGTAGTCAGCTTTATCCTGTTTGTCAGGGGCAAATTGCTCAACGACAGGCCCCTGAAGAAATGCACAATTGTCTTTATATGCTGATACAACAGAATTATGATTCTCACTGGTAGTACGCTTTATCAATGAAAATAGTGTTGATTTCTTCTCCTCACCATCAATAATAAAGGTTCCATTGAAAATTTTATGCCGACAGTGTTCTGAATTTACCTGTGAGAAACCAAATACCTCAGAGTCAGACAGTTTGCGTCCAATGCTCTTGCTCAGACTGTTAAGATAAGATATCTCTTCTTTACTTAATGCCAACCCTTCCTTAAGATTATATGCCTCAATGTCTTCAATAAAAGTGACAGGTTCAGGCTCATGGTTTACAGTGAAGATCTCCTGATCCAGACCATGGTATACACGCTGGAGCATAGGGTCATGTGTTGGTTCTTCCCTGTCAGACGGATAATATTCTTCTATTCTTGTTATGCCTGATACTCCCATGTTCTGAGTTATCTCTACCGCATTTGTGCTCCATGGTGTGATCATCTCTCTGCGTGGTCCCACGAAATTGCCAGTAATATCTTCCTTATCAATAAGAATGGCGTTTCCGAATAACCAGCATAATCTCTCTCTCTCTTCAGAGTTTAATGCTTTTGTTGTACCTGCTGCAATAATGCTTTTTTCCTGGGATTCGAAGAAGAAAATCATCTCTTTTTGTATATTATTGATAAACAACATTATAAGCCCTAGATGGTATTTGGGCTACCCTGCTGCAAATATAATAAAACTATGCGGGATGCCTATAGTATGCTATAGGGGAGAATGAGTGATGTAACTTTTATTTATTGAATCCACATCGTTCAATGAGAGCCTGTGAATCTGGTTTTCTTCCCCTGAATAATTCGAAAAGTATATCAGGCTCTTCGCTGCCGCCTCTTTCAAGGATATTTTTTCTGAATGAAGTGGCTGTCTCTTTGTCGAAGATGCCTCTCTCATGGAAGAGACTGAAGGCATCGGCATCGAGTACTTCGGCCCATTTATATCCATAGTATGCTGCTGCATATCCGCCGGAGAAGAGATGTCCAAAGGAGCAGCTCATTGAGGTCCCATTGACGTAAGGTAACAGATCGGCTGAGCTCATCGCCTCTCTTTCAAAACTGATAATGTCACCATTAAATGGATGTGAGAGGGTATGCCATGCCATATCAAGCAGACCGAAACTCAGTTGCCGCATCGATGCATATCCTTCATTGTAGGTGAGAGAGTGTCGGAGCATTGTAAGTATCTCATCAGGTATCTTTTCTCCGGTCTGGTAGTGTGTTGCCCACGAGTCAAGCCACTCTTTTTCCCATGCCCAGTTCTCCATCATCTGTGATGGCAGCTCAACGAAGTCACGCTTTACATTTGTGCCTGAGAGACTTTCGTATTTGCAGTCTGACAGCATTCCGTGGAGAGCATGTCCGAATTCGTGGAGGAAGGTTGTCAGCTCACTGTGTGTCAGTAATGCTGGTCTTGCAGGTGTTGCCCTGGTGAAATTCATAACCAGCGATACTATTGGTATTACACGTTCCCCATGGCTGTAATACTGCTCCCTGTATCCGGTCATCCAGGCCCCGCCGCTTTTACCCTTGCGTGGATGGAAATCAAGCATCAGTATCGCAATTATGCTGCCATCGGTATCCTTTACTTCAAAGGTCTTCACCTCCTGATGATATACCGGTATCTCCCGGTTTGGAATGAAGGTTATGTCATAAAGTCTTGTGGCAAGCCCCAATACTGCCTCCTGTACCTTTTCAAGAGGCAGATATGGTCTTAAGACTTCGTCGTCTATATTGAACCTTTTCATCTTTAGCTTCTCAGACCAATAGGCCCAATCCCATCGTGACAGTTCTTCACTGAAGCCTGACTCTTTTGCAAAAGCTCTTATATCATCAACATCTCTTTTGCCTGCTTTAAGCGATGCATTTAACAGGTCAGTCAGGAAGGCTGAAACCATTGATGGTCTCTTTGCCATTCTCTCCTCAAGGGCAAAAGAGGCGAAGTCAGCGTATCCAAGCAGATTCGCAAGATCAAGACGCAGGGTCACAATGCGTTTGACAATTTCACTGTTGTCGTGTGTGTTACCACGGTAAGAACGCATGGCATATGCTCTGAACATCTTCTCGCGCAGTTCTCTTCTCTCTGAGTACTGCATGAAGGGGATATAACTGGGAAAGTGAAGTGTGAAGAGCCAACCCTCTTTTCCTCTTTCCTTTGCTTCTTCAGCAGCTGCCTCCCTGATGCCATCAGGTAACCCGGCAAGATCGTCAGGGTTGGTAAGTAGCATCTCAAAGTCGTTTGTCTCTGCCAGCAGGTTTTCCTCGAACTGTAGTGAGAGCATAGATAACTCTGTGGTTATAGCACGGAATTGTTCCTTTTCCTCATCTGAGAGAGAGGCACCTCCCCGAACAAAGGATTTGTATTTTCTGTCAAGAAGAATCTGCTCTTCCCTTGTCAGATTCATATTCTCACGGTTATTCCATACTGCTTTTAAACGTTTAAAGAGTTCGGTGTTCAGCGAAATGTCGTTTGCCAGGCCGGTAAGCAGTGGCGCAGCTTCCTGGGCAGCAGCCTGTAATTCGGGACTTGTTTCGGCGCTGTTCAGGTTGAACAGCACAGGTGTTATGCGGTTGATCAGGTCACCAGCTTTCTCGAGTGCTTCAACGGTGTTCCTGAAATCAGGCTCAGAAGTATCAGCAGTAATGGCATCAATTTCTTTAAGAGCCTTTGCTATGGCATACTCTATCGCCGGCTTGAAGTCAGATGCCCTGATCTCGCTAAAGGGTGCAATATTAAAAGGTGTGTTCCATTGCCTCAGTAATGGATTATCTGTGGATAGTATTTCTGTCATCTCTTTACTCTTTACTGATGGTAAAAATAGCTATTATCTTTTCACCATGGTAACATGAGTGGCTTCATACATGTCAATTAATAATGGTGAGATGCATCTTCAGAAAGAGTAGCTTAATAATCCAAAATACCTCTTTGTCTTTGAATTTAATGAGATGTATTCTGACATTCCATTCCCATACTCATATCGGAATTGCAGGGCTACTTTTCCATATTTTATACCTGCACCGAGAAGGTAGCCCTGCTCGTATTTTCTGATACTTTCTATTGCTATGCCTTCTTCTGTTCTGTCGGTTGTATAGAATTTTACCTCCTTGTTCTGGCAATTTGTGACATCAAATGCATAGCCGTTTGATATACCGCCGTTAATGAAGAAAGAGAGTTTGCCAACAGGGTAACTGAACCTTAACATATTATTAATCTTAATGTATGAGAACCCCAGTTCAGTAGTTGTTATCGAATAGTCGTCAGCGCTGGTATAGTCCAGATATTCGCCGGTAACATTGTATGTTGTGTATATCAGCTCGTTACTCAAAGACCACTTCCCCTGGAATTTGTTAAGGATAATATCAAAGAACAAACCTCCTGAAAAATTCTTTGAGAGACTAAAGTCCGCATTAGTCAGATTGCCAAATGATTTACTGCTAAAGCTGAGATCAGTAACCGACACTCCTGCAAACAATCCCAAATTGGTGCTGAGCTTATCTCTTCTCTTACTGTATATTGGTTCAGTGGGGTTGTTGTTATAATATCTGTCAAAGATTTTTATCAGGCTGTTTAGTTTGTAAGTTGCTTCTTTAATCAGCTTTTTTTCTTCCTCACTGCTGTTAAGGTACTCTGTTAATTGATGGATATATTCCTTATTCTCTGTGGCGTAGTCTCGTCCAGCTTCGTGGATGAGATATTTTTTCCATATCAGCAGCTCATAATCTCCTTCTTTCCCTATATAGAAGTATTCTCTTCTGTCAGCGCTTTTATGGTAGTACAGGTTTTTTTCTCCCCTGAAAAGGATCTGGATGAATGCTGTATCTTCCATTATAAGGGGGTTGTTATTAAAGTCAAGATTTTCAACAGTCATTGGTGATACATCAATATCCACTATTGCACTTATATAGATCAGATCCTGTACCATGAATCCGGATATATGACCCGGTCGCAGGGTTATTGGTTCTGAAACATTGTCTTTTTTGAATTTTACTTTTTCAGGACTTATGCCCCAGTCTCTGAAGTCGATAAGACCGCGAACCGTATCTCCGTTGGTCTGAATGATATATCCGGGTACAAAGTTTTGCTGGGCATAGGATGCCTTAACAACTAACAGAGTCAGTAGAATCAATAGCAGACTCTTTAAAGGGATTGTTTTTTTCATTGTTATTGTTTGACAGGTTTCGTAATATTTTAAATGAAGTATCAGACAATGCAATCAGGACAGTGCCAAAATGAAGAAAATTCCGGGTTCATTTTAGTAAAAGATGTATTGCTATAATCAAAAATAGCAAAAAGGGACAAAACACACAATGAAAAAGCAATGTATTGCAATGTTTGCCGGAGAATATTATTAGAGTGGAGATCAGATGCTGAATCTCAGTTATTCGGAGGCTGGATAATTGCTTATCAGGTTGTTATACTGTTTGGTGAAGCTGTAAAACTCTTTTGCCGGCATTGGTTTGAACCCTCTTCTGCGGTTTGCATTGGCAATGCGGAACATTGTTGATTGATACCTGAACAGTTCCTTGTACATTGTCAGCAAGGGTGTTTCAGCGTCCCATACATGAATAGCCTCAGCTCCGGCGCCGTTTATCTCGAATATTTTAAAATCATTTCCCTGACGCAGGTTTTCGAGAGTTTTGAATTTTATATCGAAGCGGCCGAAATAAAACTCAGGTATACTCCTGCCTATCTCGTCAAACCGTTCCTGCATCTCGGGCGTAATGAACCTGATGCCGTTTCTGTAGAGGCCGCCTACTCTTATGCTTCCTATAAATGCCAGCCGGAACACCTCACCCCGGGCCGGGATATAACTTCTGTACTCTTCAGGCAGTCCTGAGTGCAGTGATTCCTTTCCAAGGTAAAATTTCAGTTTAAAACGTGTTCGCTGGTCGTTGCTCATCAGCTGTGCCACTGTGTTTACACCGTCACCTATTACATGAGGGTAATATCTGAGTGTAAGGGATATTACAGATCCGTGTTCTTCACCGGGTAGACGTGAGTAAAAAACGCCAGCTTCTCCGTCATATGGTATAAGCTCCTGAATTATAAGAGTAGCATTCCTGGGATAAGCCGGCAGGTAGTTTCTCAACTCCTCTTCTTTCTCAATAACTCTTACTCCATAGCCCTGCCATCCGATATCAGGCTTTATCACGACAGGGAATGAGAGTCCGGCTTTCTTCATTGCAGCACTGGTATCCGCTATCAGTAACTCCACATCTCTTCCTTCTGGAACGTCAATGGTGGTGAATGGTGCCACCCATTTCTGATATTCGCTGCCAATCTGATCCATAAGCCTGCTTTTAGACTCTCCCCAGAGGCCTCCTGCTTCAATCAATGGGTTTGTAACAGTGGGCAACAGAAGGTTTCTGTATCTCAGGCCCAGCAACAGCCATCTGATACCAACGGGTGAATAGAAAACAAATGATGGGATCTTCTCAGAGAGAGCTACCTTCTTCTTTACATCTTTAAGTGAAGGCATGCCATTGAAACCGTTACCGATGATGGTTTCAGAATTTGTCTCTTCAACAATAACAGGGGTGCCAGAACCCATATCATCAGCAATTACCATTTTCCGTTGTTTTATTATTTTAAATGCAATTATAAGTAGTCCGAGAGCAAATATTGCCACATAGGCCCAGTATCCGAGAGTAGGTACAGCTGTCTCACCAATTTTCACAATAAGTGTCAGTGCGATGGCGGTATATATAGCCGCAGCAAGAGTGCTGGTGAGAATAAACTGAATGAAAGAGACACCTATGAAGCCGCAGGCAATAAAAGTAGGAAAGAGCAGGCCAGGGACCACCCTGACAAGCACAATGGTTGAGACAAGATTATTTTCAATCTTGTGTCTTGCTTTCTCTACTTTATTGTTTATCAGTTTCCTCTGTATCCATGGTATCTTTCTTGCTGTCCATCCCATGGAATAAATAATAATGTCTCCTGTAATTATCCCGGCCATAAGGGTGAGGAAAACCACCACCACAGGCAGGCTGTGTTTCACAGCGAGCATACCTCCGGTAAGGATAGCAACATCTTCCTGAACAAAGGTTCCGGCGTAAAGGCCTAAACACTGCATAAGCCATCCATCTGGAGTCAAAATCATTGAAGTCATTTTATCAATACAAAGGTAGAGTCCTGTTTTATTGCTGCAAGTTAAAGGATTCTTAATAATTTACTGTTATGAAAAAAAACTGTTATTAAAGATACAATAGAGACGGTCATTAAACAGAAAAATTGCCTGAAAGATTAAAAAAAACCGTCTGTAAAAGTCAACAGACGGTTTTTTAGATCATGATCTCAGAATGGGAGATCCCCGAATTCTTCATTTGGAGGAGGGACATCCTCCAGCGAGGGGCCGGGAATATTCTGCTGTCCATCTTCGTTCACAGGGCCTGAGCGTGACAGGGCAAAAGCGTTGAGGCTGGTGATATAATTCACTGTCCCGTTTTTTTCCCATCTGTTACCCTTGATGCTGAATCTGACTACTACCTCCTGGCGCAGCCATGACTCATCAATGATGTCACATTTATCCTGTGTTAGCTGGAACTTAATAAAATCAACAAAAGTCTGGCCTGAGGATATCTCCTTATGTTCAATTACAAACTCCCTTTTGCGGAAGCGTTCGTTGATTCTCACCACAGGATACACTTCTGTTACTCTGCCAGAGATCTCGTAGTTCATTATTATTCTGTTTCAGTGATAATGATTTTATCAATCGTGTCGCCGGCTGCTATCTCGTCAATGACATCGAGCCCTTCAAACACTTTACCAAAGACAGTATGTTGTCTGTCAAGGTGTTTGGTGTTTGTCCGGTTATGACATATAAAGAACTGTGAGCCGCCGGTATCTCTTCCGGCATGTGCCATAGATAGCACACCGCGGTCGTGATACTGTTTTGAGCCATTAAGCTCGCATTTGATTTTGTATCCGGGTCCTCCTGTTCCGACCCGTGGATCACTCATATTGCGGGAGAAGGGACATCCACCCTGAATCACAAAGTCACGGATAACACGGTGGAACGCAAGGCCATCATAGTAACCTTTCTTTGCCAGTGTGATGAAGTTCTCAACGGTTGCCGGAGCATCATCGTCAAAGAGCTCAGCCTTCATCACTCCTTTGGGAGTATGTATCTCTGCTACCTTCATTATTTAGCTATTTCAAGGAGTTCTACGTCGAAGATGAGTGTTGAGTAAGGAGGTATCTGACCGCGGGCCATATCACCGTATGCCATTTCGTATGGTATATAGAGTTTGAATTTTGAACCAACAGGCATAAGTAACAGCCCTTCCTTCATCCCTGGTATAACACCGTTAAGATTCATTGTTGCCGGGCCTCCTGCGTCAGCTGAAGATCCAAATTTTGTGCTGTCAATTAAAGTGCCGGTGTAGTTTATCAAAACAGACTGAGTTGCTTCAGGTTTAGGACCTTTGCCCATCTTTATTACTTCATATTGCAGCCCGCTTTCAGTCTCAATAACGCCATCACGTTTTTTGTTCTCTGCAAGGAAATTGGCAGACTTCTCTATATTACCTGAATACTGCTCTTTCAGCTGTTCCATCTGTTTTTTCATCATCTCTTCCTGTCTCTTCTGCATGTAAAGATTAATGAATCCATAAGCCATTGACTCATCGATGGTGTTCTTGCCATTCTTGGCGTCTATCATACCCTTGGCAATAAGGACAGGATCTATATCAAGACTGTCTTTCTGATAGGCAAAATAACTCCAGATACCTACCGAATAAGCAAGTGAATCTTCTTCTGTTTTGATCTTTGCTGAACGAATGCCAGTCTGTGTGCACGATGTCGCAATAACAACAATTGTTAATGCGAGGATGATAAAACCTTTAATTTTCATTTTTCTCTGTTTAAAATTTTTGTGGCAAATATAATAAATAGATAATGACCACTGGTTATAAATTACTCTTTAACTATTTCTATCAGTTCTACCTCAAATATAAGGTTTTCAAACGGTTTGATAATGCCTCCTGCACCTCTCTCACCGTAAGCAAGGTCATATGGCAGGTAAAATATATACTTGGATCCAACAGGCATAAGCATAATACCCTCACTGAAACCTTTTATTACTCCTGACAGTCTGAATTCGGCAGGCTCATTCCGATCGTATGATGAATCGAACTTTTTCCCATCTGTTGTAGTTCCGGTATAATGAACCCGCACTTTGTCTTCACTTGTGGGTTTTTCGCCTGTCCCCTCAGTGATTACCTTGTACTGGAGACCTGATGGTGTCGTTTTCACTCCTTCTTTAATACTGTTCTCAGCCATGAAGCCTCTTGCCTGGTCTATCTGGCTTTTGTATTCTGCCTCCATTTTCATGGTCTCACGGGCCTGCATATAGTTCATAACATATTCACTGGCATCAGTCTCATTCATTGTGGCTTTTGCCTTTGATGCATCAGTCATCCCTTTGTTAAAGGCTTTTACATTTATGACTATACTATCACTTTTATAATACTCATAGTTTGCGACTCCGAGTGCATATGACAGCGAGTCTTCAGCAGTGATGAGCTTGACCTTCTGTGCTTCGGAGGAGACTGAATATGTAAACACCAGAAGCGAAATCAGAGCAATAATTTTTGATTGTGTTTTCATTATCGTGTTTTTAATTTTCTGATTGTTATATACCTGGGATAGATCCCGATTTTGTTATGAATATGTGGGTTTAATAATGCTAAGGTAATAGTTTAATATTAACCGTTCTCACTATGTCAGAATTTAATGGCACGTGTGATGCACCTTTTTCCGGGTGGTCCGGGTAGTAATGAAACCTCATACCCTCTTGATCTCAGCATTCTCTTCAATGTTCCTTTGGCAGAGTATGTTACAAAGATGGTGCCTGTAACAGATACTTCAGAAATGTTGTCAAAGATTCTTTCACTCCACATATCTGGTTGCTTGTCAGGGCCGAAGGCATCAAAGAATATCAGGTCAAAGGTGCCATTGATCATCTCTGCAGTAAGGTCAAAAACTTTTTTCTCAAGGTCAAAATAACTGTTTATCGCTACACTACTGTTCCATCCTGACAGATGTATTTTTTTCAGTATCTCTGCCGATTCATTGCCAATCAGAGCACCATAGTTAAGCTTATTGGTAACGTCTGACGGCAGAGGATATTTTTCTATTGAACAATAAATCGTTTTTTTCTTCTCTTTCTCAGCTTCCATTGCTGTCAGCAGGGCATTCAGGCCTGTGCCGAAACCTACTTCAAGGATTCTCACCGGATCTTTTATGCAGTATTTATATCCTGCATCGATGAAAATATGCTTTGACTCAGTAATTGCACCATAGTGTGAGTGATAATGTTCATTAATCTCAGGCAGGTATAATGTATGTGATCCGTCGTCTGTTACAATTATCTCGGGTGATATTGAGTCTTCCCTCTTCCTCATCGCAGCCATTCATTCTTATACCATCCCCTGACATCAGTTGCAATCATACCTGCATTTGTGGCAGCCTGTATCCCCAGGTCACCGTCTTCAAATACCTCACAGTATCTCGGTTCTATCCCCATTAACCCGGCGCATTTTAAAAATGTCTCAGGATGTGGTTTGTGATGCTCTACATCATTGGCTGTGATAATAATATCAAAGTACTTGAGGAGACCTGTTATGTCAAGGGTTTTTCTTACTGCCTCACGATGGCCCCCTGTGCCTACAGCCATAGGTAGTAAACCATGATATTTTCTTACCAGGCGTGCCACAGGCTCGATGGGAGTGACCTCATGTTGTATCAGATAGAACTCCTCAAGTTTTACACGCATGATGTCATCAGGAGAAATCCTGCCTTCCATGCCGTTCTGTTTAATCACCTCCTCTGCGATAACCCATCCCGGGGCACCGGTATGCCTCTGAAGGAAGGCAGTGTCCATGTCAATGCCAAATTTGAGGCAGGCATTACGCCATGCAATGAAGTGATACGGCATTGTATTGGCCAGGGTCCCGTCAAGATCAAATATCAGTCCTTTTACTCCCGGTGTTATATCATGATCCATCTATCGTAGTATTTCATTCAGTTCGTTCTCCGTTATCTTCTTGTACTCAGTAGTACCCATCTTCCCCTCATCGCCATTAAAAATAACCATGAAATATTCTTCTTCGTAAAAAGAGAGTTTTGTCTTTGTCTCCGGATTATGTTCAATATAAGTCATCCGGCTGAATTCAATAGAGTATTGTGAACATATCTGTTGTGCCAGTATGTATGGTACGTCTGTGATGGTAGAACCAGGATTTTCTTTATATAGCTCTGTTACTATAACAACAGTAGCGCGGTCGGTAATAAATATCTTCAGCCCGCACTTTGATGGTATATCCCACAGTCCCCTGAAATCAAAGATTCCATCGTAGAGTGTATTCACTGTGTCTATGTTTTTAATTGATGTTTCTGATTACCTGTTTGCCAAAACTCTTGTCGGCAAGATCTCTTCTGCGGGGTACAAAAGAGTTGTCTTTCATCTCCTTAAGGAGGACATTGGCGAAGAGTTTAAACATCTTCTGTTCCTGTGATTCCTCCTTATAAAAGATATCCCAGGCGTATTTGTATAACTCATAAAGTTTGTCAGGCGTCATATGTCTGGGTTGATATACTACCTTCCCTGCGTTATAGTTATCCCAGTTATAATCAAAGATTCTTCCATGGCGATGTAGGTCATTATATGCCTTTGTGTGTGGAAAAGGAGTGAGAATGGTGAATTCTGCAAGATCAAGTTCAATATCAAGGAGGAAATCGATAAGTCTTTTTATGTCGTCTTCTGTCTGGTCATCCAGACCCAGAAGGATGGTTCCTTCAACGCCAATACCATAATCATGGTATCGTTTAATACGCTCCCTGATATAATCAGAGGTATCGAACACTGCCTGATATACATACCATGCGCCAGCCTGGGCTGCCAGATCAAGTATTTCAGGATCATCTTCAATCGGATGGCTTATCCATTTCTTCTTCAGGGGTATCATAGCCCTGAAGAGATCTTTCTCCCACTCTTTGTTCTGTGCCAGTGAGTTGTCAACTATAAACAGCCTGTTGTTTTTTATCGTCTCAAGCTCTTCGATTGCCTTGTCTATCGGGCGGGGCCGGAACTGTCTTCCACCAAGATAGGAGACGGCACATGGGTAACAGCTAAAGCGACAACCTCTTGAGGCGTGGAATAGGTCAACCATCTGAACCCCCTTGTGATTATACAGATCACGGTCGAGGATATCCCTGCGTGCCGGACCTACAGTGGCTATGTCAGGGAAGTTATTCATATAGTTATAGACTTTTTTCAGGCTGTTTTGTCTGAGGTCGTTGATCACCTCCTCCATTCTTCCTTCTGATTCGCCAAGAAAGACTGAATCAGCATGTTCCATTGTCTCTTCTGCATGGAGCATGGTCGATATTCCTCCAAAAATAACCTTTTTACCTCGTTTGCGAAACTCATCAGCAATCTGCCAGCCTCTTTTTACCTGC
>QKCK01000301.1 GCA_003245695.1 Bacteroidota bacterium
CAATAAGAACAAAGACTATTGATAATCTGGTTCCGATTTTGATATTGTTAATTGCTGCCATAGTACATTTTACTTTTAGTTTATTCTGACTATAATTAACCTTTACAATCTTATTGATTTAGAAAATCATATGTTATGAAGTGCTTGAATATCACAATCATCTGGTCTCTGTATGGAGTATCTGGCAGACATGAGAGTCTTTTTCTTACCCCGTTTATATAACAATGAGGGAAATTAATATTTCCGTATATCTGTATTCTGCTCTCTTCATTAAATGAGTGACGTTTTAGATAAGAGAAGGGCAGGAGAGGGGTGGTAAATAAAATCCGGCAGGTTTGAATGGCTTGTCTTATTGCGTATATGATACAGGCACAGGAATTTAGTCCTGTGAGTTTTAGATACAGGTTAGATATGATGCTAATTAATTCTGAAAAGATAAAATAGTAAAATTTCCTCATCGCTCCCGAATTTTACTTTAACACTTTAATTTGTCCGGCGTCAGCCTTATCTGGTGGCAGCCGGATAATCCATTCAGCATTTGTCATTGCTAATGACATGCTTTTTCCCTCTATCTCCTTTATTCAGTGTCCGGAATCAGGTCCGTTCTTTCTACTGTTTTCCGCTTTGCGGAAATCCATCTCATGCTTAAACCGAAGTGTAAAATTCAAAGGTTTCCTTCTCTGGTATGGTTTAATAAATTCAGAGATATAAAGAGCCCTTATTCTTTTTAAAGGCAGAAAATCCACTGATTTTCATTTTTCTGGTGTCACATATTTCTTTAGTTTTTTTATCTCAGACCGGAGCTAAAAATGTCCGGTCTGAGAATTGATTTGGTTTTAGGAATTGAAATTGTTTCAGAATCGTTCGTAGTCAGAGTCAAGGTTGTCTTTTCCCAGGTTGATATTCACACCTTTGTAGTGTTGAATAGTATTCTGGGTAGCTCTCCTTGATTCTTTTCCGTTATCCGCTTTACCGTTACTTCTTGCTGATGTGTCTCTCTTTGCAGTTATTGTCCTGATATCATTATCAGTGTCAAGTCTGAAGAAGGATATCATATCCATCAGTTGTTGTGACTGACCTGCAAGTTCTTCAGAGCTTGTTGCCATCTCTTCAGAAGCGGCGGCATTTTGTTGAGTTACATGGTTTAATTGCTGTATAGCATTATTAACCTGGTCAGCGCCAGAGTTCTGCTCTATACTGGCAGCGGCTATTTCCTGAACCAGTTTTGCCGTTTTACCTATCTCAGGGGCAATGGAGGCGAGCAATCTGCCTGATTCCTCGGTAGCCTTAACACTGTTCTTTGTCAGGGTGTCGATTTCAACGGCAGAAGCCTGGCTTCTTTCAGCCAGCTTACGTACTTCAGCAGCAACTACAGCAAAACCCTTTCCATGTTCGCCGGCACGAGCAGCCTCAACGGCAGCATTAAGAGCCAGAATGTTCGTCTGCCGTGCTATCTCTCCGATAATGGAGACCTTGTCGGCAATTTCATGCATGTATTTCAGGTTATATTCAGAGGCAGCGCTGATTTTGTTAATTCCCTCAGCGGCCACAAGAGCAATTTTCTCTGTCTGCTGGGCATTTTCAGTGTTCTGTTGTATGTTTGCAGCCATCTGTTCCATTGATGAAGAAACCTCCTCAGCTGACGAAGCCTGCTCTGAGGCTCCCTGGCTCATCTGTTGCGATGAGGAGCTCATCTGCTGGCTTGATGCCGATATGTTGTTAGCAGCAGCCTGGAACTCAGCTATAATATTTGCTGTTGACTTGACCATTTCATCAAGCGACTTCATAAGCATGTCACTCTCTGATCTCTTTTTAAGGTCAACAGTAAGGTCTCCATCAGCAACCATTTTTGCTTTGGTAGTTATTTCATTTAGCGCATTAATCAGCACATTCAGATTGTTGATGATGATGTTAAAGTCACCATTGTATTTCTCCGTGATTACAGGTGGCATCTCGCCCACTGAGATCTTGGAGATATAATCAGCGGCAACCTGCATTGGAACTGTAACGGCGTCAAGAGTGTTGTTTACACCCTCAATAACTTTTCTGTAGTCACCTTTGTGTCTGGCCACATCAGCTCTGGCTGACAATTTGCCTTCTATTGCTGCATTGGCCAGATTGTTTGTGTCTATTATCAGGTTGTTTATTGCATCAGCCATGTAGTAAAGCGCCGGAGTCAGGGAGTCATTTTCAGATCTCTTGCCCAGATCTTTCTGATTTGCAAATCTTTCCCTTTCAGAAAGATCTCCCTCAGAGATGGACTGACAGATGGAAATAACATGTAATACTCTCTCTCTCACAACATTGACGGCAGCGGTCACATCAGAATAGATCCCCAGATAATTACCTTCAACACTATCAGTGTAATCATTTACAGCCATTTTCTGCAGGATATTGTTTGCCTCTACAAGACCTTGCATGCCATCAATGCAGTTATTTATGTTGTTCTTAATTATATCAAAGTCTCCATTATAGGATTCTGAGATTTTCTCAGGAATGATCCCCTTTCCTATCTTGTCAATATAGGCTGATGTTGTGGTAAGAGGTATTACAATTGCATCTATAGTATTATTAAGTCCCAGCGTTATTTCGCGGTACTCAATATTTGTCTGCATTATGTCAGCCCTTGTATCAAGTTTGCCGTCGAGGATCTTTTCAACAACGCCATTAAACTGAGAGTTGATAGATCTTATAATTCCTTCTATATTTTTTGTTATATACCAACCGGAGAATACCGAAAGAGCCACGCCGAGAAGGGTGAAGAAGAGCATATAGAAACGAGCTCTCTCCGCTTTTCTGCCTGATATGCTGTAGTTCAGGTCAGACTTGGCAATAGCGTTTTTTACAATTTCTTCGATCTTTAAGAATGCCGTTACTGATATATCGTTAAGTGAAAGGTTTGAATTAAGTATCTCATCTTCAATGCCTACAACCTGCATGTCAGTGTCAGCCAGACCTGCATTTATGAGGTTGTCTCTTTCAGAAGCAAGGAATGTAGCTTCGTCAATGGCATTGAGCATTTTAGAGTGTAAGGGAAGAAATTCTTTCCAGAGGGTCTTCTCCTCAGGTGTCATTGATAGTGTGTCAACTCTGGCAACCTCTCTGAATATTGCAGCTTTGGCACTGTCAATAGCTACATATTGCTGCGTCCTCAGGTCGCCATCAAGAAATTTTACTGCCAGCAGGCCTTTTATGCCCGACATGACTTTAAGATAATCTGATTTTACCTCCTCAAGGGTTATGATTGCAGGCAGGTCTTTGGTTGCCATATCCTTATGTGACACATTTGTCGACCTCAATCTGCTGTAACCAGTTAAGCCCATAAATATGACTATTAATGATACAAGCCCGAAGCCGATCACTAACTTTACCCTGGTTTTCATTTGTTTTAACATAATGTATTTATTTTTTTCGTTGTAAAATATTCTACGTTAGTAGTTGACAATTTTAATTTTCCTATTTTAATTATTCTCCAGATCAAAAACAACCCTGAATTCTAAAACTTTTCATAGTTTGAGTCAATATTATCAATGCCCATGTTGATTTTTATCCCCTTTTCATTTCTATGACTATGTGTTCGTCTTGTAAACTGTTCCTGTTCATCATCAGTATTCTCTTTTCTTACCGGGTTTACAGCTTTTCTTTTATCATTACTGCTCTTCTTCCCGGAGCTGCCATTATCAAGTCGAAAGAAGGATATCATTTCCATCAGCTGTTGTGCCTGACCTGCCAGTTCTTCAGAGCTGGTTGCCATCTCTTCTGATGCTGCCGCATTTTGTTGAGTAACATTGTTCAATTGTTGAATGGCATTGTTAACCTGGTCGGCTCCGGAGTTTTGCTCCATGCTTGCTGCAGCTATTTCCTGAACAAGTTTTGCGGTCTTGCTTATTTCAGGAACTATCGCCTGCATCAGATTGCCAGAGTCTTCAGTCTCTTTGACGCTGTTTTTAGTAAGAGAGTCTATTTCAACAGCTGCTGCCTGGCTCCTTTCGGCCAGTTTTCTAACCTCAGCAGCAACAACAGCAAACCCTTTGCCGTGTTCGCCGGCTCTGGCAGCTTCCACCGCTGCATTAAGTGCCAGAATATTTGTCTGACGTGCTATCTCTCCGATTATAGATACCTTGTCAGCTATCTCCATCATATTATTCATGGTACGCTGTGACGAGTCAGCCACCTTCTGTATTCCATCAGCAGAGTTGAGTGCTATTTTCTCTGTCTGTTGGGCATTCTCAGTGTTTTGCTGTATGTTGGCAGCCATCTCTTCCATAGAGGATGATACCTCTTCGGCAGATGATGCCTGTTCTGAGGCACCCTGACTCAGCGTCTGTGAGGTTGAGCTCAACTGCTGACTTGAAGCTGAGATATTATTGGCAGCTGTCTGAAACTCTGAAATAATACCTGCTGTGGAGCTTACCATTTCTGAAAGTGAAATCATAAGTTCATCATTATCTGATCTCCTTTTGAGATCGACAGTGAGATCCCCCTGGGCTATCACCCTGGCATTGGTGATAACCTCATTTATAGAGTTAATCAGGAGGTTGAGGTTATTTATCAGAATGTCAAAATCTCCGTTGTACTTATCAGTAATAGCCTGGGGCATATCACCAACCGATATCCTTGAAATATAATCAGCAGCAACAGTCAGGGGGCCTATAACTGCGTCAAGAGTATTATTAACTCCTTCAATAACCCTTGCAAAGTCACCTGAGTGTTTTGAAATATCAGCCCTGGTTGTCAGACGTCCGTCAACTGCTGCCCTTGCAAGTCCGTTGATGTCTTCTATCAGGTTGTTAATAGAGTCTTCCATCTTGATAAATGCCGGGAGAAGAGTGTCGTTCTCAGACCTTTTGCCTATTCTTTTCAGATCTTCCCTGTCAGATAGGTCTCCGACTGATATTCTCTGGGTGATGGCAATAACGTTTAAGATTCTCTCTCTTACCATATTAACAGCAGAGGCAACATCAGCATAAAGACCGAGGTATTCTCCTTCGACACTCTCAGAGAGATCATTAACTGCCATTTTCTGAAGTATATTGTTTGCTTCAACAAGGCCCTGCATGCCTTCAACACAGTTATTGATATTCTGTCTCATATCCTCAAAGTCGCCCTGATATACCTCTTCGATCTTCGGGGGTATGACACCGTTGCCTATTTTTTGAATATATGATGTGCAGATATTCAGAGGCTTAAGCAGAGTATCAACAGTCTCATTATACCCTGTCATTGTCTCTCTGAAGTCTATGCTGACACTCATAACCTCAACTCTTTCACCAAGCAGACCTCTCTGGATGGAACTGGTAAGCTCTTTTATCTTGTTGTTGACATTATTAATGAGTTTCTGAACACTTCTGGGGATTAGAATATATATCAGAGTTGCAATTATTGACCCGACTATGATAACAAAGAGTAAGATAAAAGAGGATATTCTGGCTTTTATTATTGAGGCAGTAGCCTCTTTCCTCAGATTTTCAGTTGAGTTGGTAAGAGCAGTCCCTATAGCAGCAAATCCTTCCAGTGCAATTGAACGGATATTGTCTGTTGCAGTATAAATATCATTATCAATCGATACTATCTCCGGGTCGGTTGATGTAAGTCCTGATGCGGTCAGCCTGTCTCTCTCTTTAGCCATACGGAGTGCATCATTTATGGCTGTCTCAATCTTCTTATTGGCATTAAGAAAGGTTTCCCAGAGCTTTTGTTCTTCAGGTGATCTTGTGGTTGACTCATACAGGTCAATATACTTCAAGGTGCTTTTCCAGGCATTATCAATAAAGTTATACTGTGCCTCCCTGAGTTCAGGAGTCATAAACTGAGGGACAATAAGACCACGCAGGCCAATCATTGCCTGAAAATGTCCTGCCTTTATCTCCTCCAGGTACATCATTTTCGGGACATTGTCCTTTGCCATTCTTTCATAGGCATTGGATACCTTTACAATTCCAATATAGCCAACCAAGCCTCCGATAAGGGCTATCAGAATGACAGCGCTAAGGCCGAAAAGCAATCTAGACTTAATAGTTCTGAGCTTAAACATCCTTTTTCCTCCTTAATTCTCTATTACAGGTTGAACTTCAGATATCAGTTTGAAATGGTCAATCTCATCATCAGTGAAGAGACGATCAGGGTCAATTATCTTTACCTCTCTGTTTTTTATCTGCCACAGGTGGCTTATACAATATGAGTATGGTTTTTTCTCTTCTGAAGGAACTTCACCAAGCTCATCAGGATTGATCTCAAGCACTTCCCTGATTACATCGGCAATAATACCTATTACAGAGGTACCATTATCATTTGTAATATATAATACAATAACCCCTGAATCTGTTTTCAACTCTCTCTGAGGCATATTGAACCTGGGTTTAAGGTCAATCACGGGAATGGTGAATTCTTTTAGGTTAG
>QKCK01000002.1 GCA_003245695.1 Bacteroidota bacterium
GAGAGCAGCGACGGATATCCGGGAAAAGATGTCATACTATCTGCAAATTAAGATTTGCCTGGGTATTTATCAAGCTTTTATCGATATGATTTTCATTTTTTTTCAGGCACTACCGCATCACCAGCCACTTCAATGCCCTTTAATGCAAGTGAAGGTGATTGTATAAAATCACCAGGAACATAACTACTCCAATGATCATCAACAGTTTGAATAGTCTTGTTGTCTGAACAGACTACATTGGGCCACTGCCGTGAGAAGGATGGCTCAATGTTATTCTTACGTATCGCATTTATGAATACTCCGCCACCGTTGAAGACAACAATATCACGCAAAGGATCAGTGTTAGCCAGGCTATACCATGCTACCGTTCTCAGATCAGATTTAGTAATACCCTCGTCAACCAAAATGGAGATGACACCCCTGGAATGGAATACTTCTGGCATATTACCTGAAAATTCAGAGATATTAAATGGCTCATGTGCTGACCTCAATGAAATTACGGCAATTACATAACCCGAAACCGTTGATACTTCAAGATCATAATCCACCTCTGACAGTTGTTTCAACAATGATTCGCTGTCAATAACATTATTGTTGTCCCTGGTTGAAAGTTCCTCAGGCATCTTTTTTGTTGCGTCAATACCTATCTTACCGCCAAAGCTGAAGCTGTCAGAAGCATGATCAAGTACATCAAGAGGTCCTTTTAAGCGCAGTATATCGAAATTAAGATCAGTGTTCTCAAGCAGGCACTTAGCCACAGCACCATAATCAGTAACCTCTGTCTCTCCGCTGACAGCAATAATATACTTGCTGAACATCATCTGCCCTGCTCCGAAGAGAGCGCTCAGTACTTTGAGTCCCTGTCCCGGATACTCTTTTTTTATCTTCACAATAACCAGATTATGAGCCACACCTTCGTATGGCAGATGGATATCCTCCATCTCGGGCGATATGGCCATCTTCATTGGTGCCAGAAAGATCTTCTCTGTGGCTTTACCTATCCAGGCATCTTCCATTGGAGGAACACCCACAATTGTTGCGGGGTAAACGGCATCTCTGCGGTGTGTTATACAGGTCACATGGAATGAAGGGTACCAGTCTGCCAGTGAATAAAAACCAGTATGATCACCAAAAGGTCCCTCCCATACCAGATCTTCAGCAGGATCTACATAACCCTCGATTACAAAGTCAGAGTCTGCCGGAACCCAGATATCATTTGTCAGACACTTTACAAGTTTTACTCTTTTATGCCTGAGGAATCCGGCAAGAATGTATTCATCTATGTTCTCAGGCACCGGGGCTGTAGCAGCATAGGTATAGACCGGGTCACCGCCAAGTGTAACTGTAACAGGCATCTTCTCAGACCTCTCTTTCCAGGCTTCAAAGTGCCTTGCCCCTGTCTTATGCCTGTGCCAGTGCATACCGGTCTTGCCGGGGCCCATAACCTGCATCCGGTACATCCCTACATTGGTCTTTAAGGTCACCGGATGAAAGGTATGAACCAGAGGCAGTGTTATGAAACGCCCTCCGTCATATGGCCAGCACTTAAGTACCGGCAGTCTGTCAAGATCCACATCCGACATTATCACCTCCTGACATATTCCCCTTCCTGATATACGCTTTGGCATCACTTTAAGCATCCTCAGCAGTTGAGGAAGGTCAGATATCTTTTTCCTGAAACCTCCTCCTGATCCAATTGCATTAAATAATGAGAGAATCTCTTCTCCCGCATCCTCATATGATGAGCGGTGTATGGCAGCTTTTATCCTTTCATCTGATGCCATAGCATTAATAAGAAGCGGAAAATCTGTACCCGTATCCTCAAAGAGAAGTGCCTTTCCTCCGTTCTTTACCATCCGGTCAGCCAACTCTGTTATCTCGAGTGAAGGATCTGCATAACTCTTTATGCGCTGTAGATCTCCACACGAATCAAGAAAGGAGACAAATGCCTGAAGCCCGTTAAATGACATATATGTTTGCTTTTAAACAAAGATAGCAAATTAAGGCTCCGGATTGTAATATCAGAAATAACTGCCAGTTAAGTTTCCAGAGCAGTATCTGTTACAGAAGATATTTTTTTTCCTCAAATACGTGTTTAGAGGTTACAGAATGACTATTTTAAAAGTAAAAAGAGGCTGTCCCAAAATTAAGGATAGCCTCTTTTTCATATTTAATAGGTTCAGATACTATTTACCTCCATATGATGCGCGATGTTCAAGCTCTTCCTCTATGCGAAGGAGCTGATTGTATTTCGCAATTCTGTCAGTACGGCTGAGCGATCCGGTTTTAATCTGTCCGGAGTTTGTAGCAACAGCAATATCAGCTATGGTTGTATCTTCTGTCTCACCTGAGCGATGTGAGGTAACAGTGGTATAGCCTGCCTTGTGAGCCATCTCTATTGCGTTGAGTGTTTCGGTAAGGCTTCCGATCTGGTTTACCTTGATGAGTATTGAGTTAGCACATCCCATTTCAATACCTTTCTTCAGATACTGAACGTTTGTCACAAAGAGGTCGTCACCAACGAGCTGTACTTTAGCACCGATTTTATCTGTAAGCAGTTTCCAGCCATCCCAGTCATTCTCGCTCATTCCATCTTCAATAGAGTCAATAGGATATTTCTCAGTCAGAGAAGCGAGATACTCAACCTGTTCTGCTGAATTTCTCTTAACGCCTTTCTCTCCTTCAAACTTGGCATAGTTATAAACGCCATTTTCGTAGAACTCTGATGCAGCGCAGTCAAGTGCAATCATAACGTCAACGCCAGGTTCATATCCGGCATTGGAAATAGCTTTGATAATGCTTTCAAGAGCATCTTCAGTTCCGTTGAGTACAGGAGCAAAACCACCTTCATCACCTACAGCGGTACTTAGTCCTCGTTCTTTAAGCACCTTCTTCAATGAATGGAATACTTCAGCACCCATTCTAAGTCCTTCAGCAAAATTATCAGCTCCGACAGGGCGAATCATGAATTCCTGGAAAGCTATAGGGGCATCAGAATGAGATCCGCCATTAATAATGTTCATCATAGGTACAGGAAGAACTGTTGCATTTGTTCCGCCGATATACCTGTAAAGAGGGAGACCATGATATGCAGCAGCAGCCTTTGCGCATGCCAGTGAAACACCGAGAATTGCATTTGCGCCAAGATTACTCTTAGTTTGTGTCCCATCAAGTTCAAGCATTTTCATATCTATCCCTACCTGGTCAGTGACGTCCATCCCGGCTATCTCTTCAGCTATAACGGTATTAACATTATGAACAGCTTTAAGAACACCTTTTCCAAGGTAACGACTCTTATCTCCATCACGAAGTTCAAGAGCTTCGTTTTCACCTGTTGAAGCACCTGATGGGACGGCAGCCCTGCCTATCACACCGCTGGCAGTAATAACCTCAACCTCGATTGTAGGATTCCCCCTGGAGTCGAGTATCTCTCTTGCGTGTACATTAATTATTTGACTCATAATTTTTTAATTTTTATAGTAAAACTATGCAATTTACAAAAAAAAGGGGATATAGTCTAATCACCATATCCCTTTTAATATTACGTTTCTTTTGTTATTCAGCTTTTTCCTCAGGAGCCTCATTTACCTCTGCGCTCTTAGGTGCTTCAGCAGCCACGGCAGCTGTCTCTGTCTTTTTCTTTGGAGCTCTTCTGCGGCGTGTTGTCTTAGCCTTTCCTGCCTCACCGAGCATGTTTTCATTGAAATCAACCAGCTCAATAATACAAACCTCAGCAGCATCGCCCGGACGGTTGCCAAGTTTCAGTATGCGTGTATAACCACCCTGCCTCTCAGCTATCTTTGGGGCTACATCCCTGAATAGAACAGAAACGGCCTCTTTGTTTTCAAGTTGTCTGAAGACAACCCTGCGTGAGTGTGTTGAGTCATCCTTTGATTTGGTAATCAGAGGCTCTACATACGAACGAAGGGCACGGGCCTTTGCAGTTGTGGTAGTGATACGTTTGTGAATGATGAGTGATGATGCCAGATTTGCCATCATTGATTTCCTGTGCGCACTCTTTCTTCCCAGGTGATTTATAACTCTTAAATGTCGCATTTCTCTGTATCCTTACCTGTTATTATTCTTTATCCAATTTATATTTACCAACGTCCATCCCAAATGATAGGTTCATCTGTTCCAGAAGCTCATCGAGTTCGGTAAGAGATTTCTTTCCGAAGTTACGGAACTTAAGGAGGTCATTTTTATTGAACTTCACAAGGTCTCCAAGTGTCTCTACCTCTGCTGCTTTCAGGCAGTTAAGGGCTCTTACTGAGAGATCAAGGTCTACCAGTTTGGTTTTAAGGAGCTGGCGCATGTGGAGTATCTCTTCATCGAACTCCTCGTTTGCCATCTTATCTTCGTAATCAATGGTGATCTTTTCCTCTGAGAAGAGCATAAAGTGGTAGATAAGAATCTTGGCTGCCTCTTTCAATGCATCTTTTGGATGGATAGAACCATCAGTTGTTATCTCGATGATAAGCTTTTCGTAGTCGGTTTTCTGCTCAACACGATAGTTTTCAATTGAATACCTTACATTACGTATAGGTGTGAAGATTGAGTCTATCGCTACCAGTCCGAACTCAGCATCAACAGGCTGGTTTTCCTCTGCAGGAACATAACCTCTGCCCTTGTTTATATTAAGTTCGATCTGTAGTTTCACATCAGGTTCCATCCGGCAGATAACCTTCTCTGGGTTAAGCACCTCAAAACTGCTGAGGAAACTATTCAGGTCACCAGCTTTAAATGTATCCTGACCACTTATTTTAACTACGATCTTTTCATTTTCTACATCCTCAACCATTCTTTTAAAGCGAATTTGCTTCAGATTAAGGATTATCTCGGTGACGTCTTCCATGACACCGGTAATAGTAGAAAATTCGTGATCAACGCCTTCTATCTTTATTGTAGTAATGGCAAAACCCTCAAGTGATGACAGGAGTATTCTCCTGAGTGCATTACCGACGGTAATACCATAACCTGGTTCAAGCGGGCGGAATTCGAACTTTCCGTACTGATCGTCCGCTTCCAGTAATATTACTTTATCAGGTTTCTGGAATGCTAATATGGCCATAGGAATAGTCTTATATTATTACTTTGAGTATAATTCAACGATTAGTTGTTCTTTAATATCTTCCGGTATTTCTGTACGTTCCGGGATACTCATGACTTTTCCTGCCATCTGTGTATCATCCCACTCAAGCCATGCCAGTTTTGAACGACGGTTTGCGCCAAGGCAGTCGACGATAACCTCAAGAGATTTTGACTTCTCTCTTACACCTACTATATCACCCGGACGTAGAGAAAATGAAGGTATATTAACTACATTTCCATTTACGGTTATGTGACGGTGTGAGACAAGCTGGCGGGCAGCGGCTCTTGTAGGTGCTACTCCGAGACGGAATACCACATTGTCAAGACGTGACTCCAAAAGCTGGAGTAACACAAGACCTGTTACGCCTGTTGTGCTCTGTGCTTTTTCAAAGAGGTTACGGAACTGACGTTCAAGAACCCCGTAGGTATATTTTACTTTTTGTTTTTCACGCAACTGAGTACCGTACTCAGATGTTTTCTTTCTCTTTTTATTAAGACCATGCTGTCCGGGAGGGAAATTCTTGCGGTCGAGGTATTTGTCAGGCCCGTATATAGGCTCACCGAATTTCCTTGCGATCTTGCTTGTTGGTCCAGTATATCTTGCCATTGAATTTTACTTTTTATCGTTACTAAATACTTTAAGCGCAGCTTAGACTCTCCTGCGTGAAGGTGGACGACATCCGTTATGTGGCATTGGTGTTACATCAATTATTTCAGTAACCTCAATTCCGCTGTTTGATATTGAACGGATAGCAGACTCACGGCCTGAACCCGGTCCTTTAACAAACACTTTAACTTTGCGCAAACCCAGATCAAAAGCAACCTTTGAGCACTCTTCTGCGGCCATCTGTGCAGCATAAGGAGTGTTTTTCTTTGAGCCTTTGAATCCCATCTTACCGGCTGAAGCCCATGATATAACCTGGCCCGATCCGTTGGTAAGGCTGACAATTATATTATTGAACGATGAATGGATATGTGCCTGTCCGGTAGGCTCTACTTTAACGACCTTCTTTTTTAATGTCCCAGTCTTCTTTGCCATAACTTATTTATTTAGTAGCTTTTTTCTTGTTAGCAACAGTCTTCTTTCTTCCCTTACGTGTACGGGCATTGTTCTTGGTACTCTGTCCTCTTACCGGAAGTCCGATTCTGTGGCGTATCCCACGATAACAACCAATATCCATCAGTCGTTTTATGTTCATTTGTGTCTCTGATCTCAGCTCACCTTCGAGTTTGTAATTCTCAGCGAGAATCTGACGGATAGCATTGATCTGATCATCATTCCACTCTTCAACCATAGTGTTACGGTCAATGCCTGCCTTATCAAGAACTGTCTGTGCTGTGCTTCTGCCTACTCCATAGATGTAAGTTAAAGCTATTTCGCCTCTTTTATGCCTTGGTAGGTCTACACCATTAATACGTGCCATATACCTCTTTTTTATTGAAATGCAAAGTTAATTAAATTATCCCTGTCTCTGTTTGAACTTGGGATTTTTCTTGTTTATCACATATAAACGTCCTTTCCTTCTTACAATCTTGCAGTCGGCTGAACGCTTCTTAACTGATGCTCTTACTTTCATCGCAGTCTGTTTTCTTATTTAAACCTGAACGTTATTCTTCCTTTGGAGAGATCATACGGTGACATTTCAACCTTTACCTTATCACCAGGCAGTATCTTGATGTAATGCATCCTCATCTTGCCTGAGATATGAGCAGTAATGATGTGGCCATTTTCGAGTTTCACCCTGAACATTGCGTTCGAAAGTGCTTCGATAATAGTTCCATCAATCTCTATCGACGGTTGTTTTGCCATACACGTTACCTCTTTTGTAAAACTTCGTTAATAAACTCAAATGTTGTCAGCACATCGGCTTTACCCTCACGCACTGCCACAGCATACTCGTAGTGGGCTGATGGTTTCCCGTCAGCTGTGATGACGGTCCAGCCGTCATTCAGTGTCCGGGTCTGTTTTACCCCCATATTTATCATTGGCTCAATGCATATTACCAGACCTTTATTCATCCGTATGCCTGTGCCTCTGCGTCCATAATTGGGAACCTCAGGAGACTCGTGCATGTGTCTTCCCAGTCCGTGGCCCACAAGAGTCCGTACTACTGAGTAACCACCGCTCTCTGCTTTTGTCTGAACAGCCCATCCGATATCGCCAACGCGCTTCCCGGCAATAGCCTGTCTGACACCTTCTTCAAGGGACTCCCTTGTGAAATCACAAAGTCGCTTTTTTTCAGCACTTATCTCGCCAACTGCGAAGGTGTAGGCACTGTCACCTACAAATCCGTTTAATACAACGCCACAGTCTACAGAGATAATGTCCCCCTCCTGAAGAGCATAGTCTGAGGGTATTCCATGTACCACCTGATCATTGACAGAAGTACAGAGAGTGTTTGGGAAGCCACCATAACCCTTGAACGCCGGGATGGCACCATTGCTCCTGATATACTCTTCAGCAATAGTGTCTAGCCTGAGGGTGGTTACACCCGGCTCAATGAATTTAGCGACTTCAGCCAGAGTTTTTGAGACAAGCATATTACTTGCTCTCAGTAATTCAATCTCCTCGTCTGTCTTAAGATAGATCATCAAAGAACGTTAAAACTAAATTGAGGTCACGGCGCCGGAACGGCCCTTAACGCGACCCGATTTCATCAGCCCGTCATAATGACGCATCAACAGATGACTCTCAATCTGCTGCAGTGTATCCAACACCACACCAACGAGAATCAGAAGCGATGTGCCACCAAAGAACTGGGCAAATGACTGTGATACCTCCAGGTTAACTGCTATTGCAGGCAATATTGCAACAATAGCAAGAAATATTGAACCAGGGAGTGTTATACGGCTCATAATACCATCTATGAACTCTATGGTTTTACGCCCTGGTTTGATGCCGGGGATAAAACCACCGTTCTTCTTCATATCCTCAGCCATCTGTACCGGGTTAATTGTAACCGCAGTATAGAAGTATGTGAAGACGATGATAAGAAAAGCTGTTATAAGATTATACCAGAATCCATACATATTGGTGAAGGCAACAACAAGCCTTGACCCTTCAGTCTGGTAATTTGTTATGATAATAGGAATCATCATTATTGCCTGTGCAAAAATGATAGGCATAACACCTGCAGCATTTACCTTCAAAGGAATATACTGCCTTACGCCTCCATACTGTTTGTTACCAACAATACGGCGTGCGTACTGTACAGGCACTCTTCTGGTACCCTGAACAAGAAGTATTGATGCCAGGATAACGAGGAAGAGGAATACTATCTCAACAAGAAGACCTACAAGACCTCCTGATCCGTTGACACGTGTTCCGGCTTCAAAAATAAATGCTGCCGGGAAACGGGCAAGTATACCAACCATAATAATAAGTGATATACCGTTACCGACACCCTTGTCTGTTATCTTTTCGCCGAGCCACATTACGAAAATAGTACCAGCTGTAAGAATTATCACAGATGATATTGTAAAGAATGTTCCCGAAATAACAAATGCCTCAGGTGGCAGTATTGCATGCAGGTTTGCAAGATAGCTTGGGCCCTGCAGGGCAAGTATCACTACAGTAAGATAACGGGTATACTGGTTGATTTTACGTCTTCCGCTTTCACCTTCACGCTGCATCTTCTGGAAGTAAGGAAACACTATACCAAGAAGCTGTATAACGATAGATGCCGAGATGTATGGCATTATACCAAGGGCAAATATCGAAGCCTGCGAGAAGGCACCACCCGAAAACATATCAAGAAGACTCATGATACCACTTTGAGTCTGGTTTCTCAGACCCTCAAGTTGTGATGGGTCAATCCCCGGGAGGGTGATGTATTTACCAAGTCTGTACAATGCTACTATTGCAAGAGTATAGAATATTCTTGCGCGAAGATCTTCAATCTTGAAAATGTTCTTTAGGGTCTGGAAGAATTTCATGCTACTGAAGTTTAACTACGGTTCCGTTATTGGCTTCAATTGCGGCCTGAGCCGACTTGCTGAATGCGTGGGCATGTACCTCAAGCTTACGGGTTAGGGTACCATTGCCAAGAATCTTAATAAGAGCGTTTTTATTAACAAAACCTGCAGTTATAAGAGTCTGCTGGTCTATTACCTCTACATTAAGTTTTTCGGCGATACCTTCAAGAGTGCTGAGGTTAATACCTTTATATTCAACACGGTTAATATTCTTAAAGCCATATTTTGGAAGACGTCTCTGGAGTGGCATCTGACCGCCTTCAAATCCGATCTTCTTACTGTAACCTGAACGGGACTGGGCGCCTTTAAGACCGCGTGTAGAGGTGCCTCCGTGGCCGGAGCCTTCACCACGACCAATGCGCTTTTCTCTCTTTACTGATCCTTTAGCAGGTTTTAAGTTACTCAAATTCATGATGAACTATGTATAATACGATTATTAACTTAAATATTCTCCACCTTCACCAGGTGCTGTACTTTTGATACCATACCCACAATCTGGGGTGTTGCTTCGTGTTCAACAGTCTGATGCATCTTTTTGATACCCAGTGCTGCCAGAATTCTTTTCTGCCTCTCAGGCATCCCGATCTTACTCTTGATCTGGGTCACTTTGATCTTTGTCATAGTTTCAAATACTAGCCGTTAAACACTTTATCCATTTTAATACCTCTCTGGTCAGCCACAGCACTGGCATCACGCAGTTCAAGAAGAGCTGCAATAGTAGCTTTCACCAGGTTATGCGGGTTTGAAGATCCCTTTGACTTTGCAAGCACGTTGTGAACGCCCACGCTTTCAAGCACAGCACGCATAGCACCACCGGCCTTTACTCCGGTACCTTCTGATGCTGGTTTGATAAACACATAGGCACCGCCGAATTTGCCATACTGTTCATGAGGTATAGTACCTTTGTGAACAGGAACTTTAATAAGGTTCTTCTTAGCATCTTCAATACCTTTAGCTATGGCAGTTGTCACTTCACTTGCTTTACCAAGACCGTGACCCACAATACCTTTTTCATCACCTACCACAACGATAGCTGAAAAGCTGAATGTACGACCACCCTTGGTAACTTTTGTAACCCTCTGGATACTTACCAGTCTGTCGGTAAGCTCAAGGTCGCTGTTTTTTACTCTCTTTATTCCGTATGCCATAGTTATCTAGAATTTTAAGCCGCCTTCGCGTGCGCCGTCAGCTACTGATTTTACTCTGCCATGATACTGGTAACCATTACGATCGAAAACAACAGTCTCAAAGCCTTTCTCCTTACACCTCTGTGCAATGAGCTTGCCGACCAATACTGCCACTTCACTCTTGTTTTTACCTGTAACAGACGCAATCTCTTTTTCTCTTGAACAGGCTGAAGCCAGGGTAAGACCACTTACGTCGTCAACTGCCTGGACATATATCTGTTTATTGCTGCGGAAAACCGAAAGCCTAGGTGTTTCGGCATTTCCCCTGATCTTTTTACGGATCCTCAGTTTAATCTTTAGTCTCTTTTCTATCTTAGTTAAGGCCATGACTCACTTATTTAATCATGTTAAACACCTGCCGATTTACCGGCTTTTCTCCTGAGCTGTTCGCCCACGAATTTAATACCCTTGCCTTTATATGGCTCTGGCGGGCGCAATGATCTGATCTTCGCTGCAACATGGCCGATGAGCTGTTTATCGGTGCTCGTAAGAGTAATAATCGGATTACTTCTCTTCTCTGTCCTTGTCTCAACCTTGATCTCGTTTGGCAGTTCCATGATGATATCATGTGAATATCCCAGGCTCATCTCAAGCTGCTGACCTTTAGCCTCGGCACGGTAGCCTACACCAACAAGTTCAAGCTCTTTCTTGTAACCATTAGAAACACCCACAACCATATTTGATATGAGTGCTCTGTAGAGGCCATGAAGCGACTTACTGCGTTTTTCATCATTAGGCCTTGTTACAATAATCTGGTTATTCTCTACTTCCACCCTGATATCCTTGTCAACCTCTTGCGACAAAGTTCCCAGGGGGCCTTTCACACTTACCACGTTCTGGTCACTTACTTCAATAGTGACTCCGGCGGGCAGGTTTACAGGTAATTTTCCTATTCGTGACATCTAAATCTCCTCCAGTTTAGTAAACATAACATAATACCTCACCACCAATGTTTTCCTTTGAGGCTTCTTTATCAGTCATAAGACCTTTAGAAGTTGAAAGGATAGCAATACCGAGTCCGTTAAGTACTCTTGGCATTTCATCAACACCGGCATATCTTCTAAGACCCGGGCGGCTTATTCTTTGAATAGACTTGATAGCCGGTAATTTGGTCTTTGGATGATATTTCAGGGCAATCTTAATAGTACCCTGAGGACCTTCATCAATGAATTTATAGCTGAGGATATATCCTTTTTCGTAGAGGATCCTTGTGATATCCTTTTTCAGACCGGATGCCGGTGCCTCGACAACTTTATGACCAGCTTTGATGGCGTTGCGTATCCTGGTGAGAAAATCTGCAATTGGATCTGTCATCTCGTATAATATTTATTGTTTATCTCTTCTTTTATATTACCAGCTTGCCTTCTTTACACCAGGAATAAGACCCTTGGAAGCCATCTCCCTGAATGTTATTCTGCTAATGCCAAACTGTCTCATGTAACCTCTTGGACGACCGGTAAGTTTGCATCTGTTACGCTGTCTGATGGGGTTTGAGTTCCGTGGCAGCTGGCTCAGTCCAACAAAATCACCTTCGGCTTTCAGTGCGGCTCTTTTTGCAGCATATTTTTCTGCAAGTTTTACGCGTTTCACTTCGCGAGCCTTCATCGATTCTTTAGCCATATTCCGATCTGTTTATTTGTTTTTAAAAGGTATACCGAATTCTTTAAGGAGTGCATATGCCTCTTCATCACTTTCAGCAGTGGTGACAAAGGTTATCTGCAGACCCATGATCTTAACGATCTTGTCTATATCTATCTCCGGGAAGATGATTTGTTCACTTATACCCAGAGTATAGTTACCGCGGCCGTCAAGCTTTGAGTTAACACCTTTAAAGTCGCGGATACGTGGCAGTGCCACGGCTATCAGTCGCTCAAGAAACTCATACATCCTCTCCTTGCGTAATGTAACCATTACACCAATAGGCATGTTTTTCCTGAGTTTAAAATTGGAGATATCTTTCTTTGAGATTGTCTGGACAGCTTTCTGTCCTGCAATATCAGATACCTCTTTTAAGCCGACCTCCAAAAGCTTTTTGTCAGCTATTGCCTGTCCAACCCCCTGGTTGATTACTATCTTTTCCAACCGGGGCACCTGCATAACAGTCGAATAATTGAACTGTTTCATTAGTGCAGGTACGATATCATTCGTGTACTTTGTCTTTAAAGCAGGCGTATACATTACTTGATCTCCTCTCCTGATTTTTTGGAATAACGTACTAATTTATTTTTCTCATTTAGTCTTCTTCCCACGCGGGTAGGTTTGCCGCTGGCAGGGTCAACTACCATGAGGTTTGAAATGTGCAGGGGAGCCTCTCTCTTAATAATACCGCCCTGAGGAGCCTTTGCATTGGGTTTGGTATGTTTTGATACCATGTTAACACCCTCTACCAGCGCCCTGTCTTTATCCCTGTCCACTTCGAGAACACGGCCCTTGAGTCCTTTTGCATTGCCTGCAATGACGGTAACCATATCTCCCTTTTTGATGTGTACTTTCTTCTGCATCTGTGTTGTTTTAAATATTATAACACTTCAGGTGCCAGTGATACGATTTTCATATACTTATCGCGCAGCTCTCTGGCCACAGGCCCAAAGATACGTGTTCCACGGACCTCATCCTGATTGTTGAGAAGTACTACTGCGTTATCATCGAAACGGATATATGAACCGTCGGCACGACGAATCTCTTTTTTGGTTCTCACTACCACTGCTTTGCTTACCGTTCCTTTCTTGGCATCGCCAGAAGGAAGGGCACTCTTTACGCTGACGACAATCTTGTCGCCCACAGAGGCATACCTTTTCTTGCTTCCGCCAAGAACCCTGATGCAAAGAACCTCTTTTGCACCTGTGTTATCGGCAACAGTTAATCTGCTTTCCTGCTGTATCATAACTACTTAGCTCTTTCGATTATTTCTATTAGTCGCCATGCCTTATTCTTGCTTAAAGGCCTGGTCTCCATAATACGCACTGTATCACCAATATTACATGTGTTCTCTTCGTCGTGAGCCATTAGTTTCTTCGTTTTATTAACGAATTTACCATAGATGGGGTGTTTTACCTTTCTCTTGATGGCAACAACGATAGATTTGTCCATCTTGTTACTGACGACTACACCTATACGTTCTTTTCTAAGATTCCTGTCTTCCATGCTGATACGGGCTATTTTGTTTTATTGATCTCTCTCTTGCGCATTTCTGTCATGAGGCGTGCGACTGTCCTCCTTGACTCCTTAATCTTCTGAGGATTCTCAAGGGGAGAGATCGCATGATTCATCTTCATGCGTACAAGGGCTGTCTTCTCGTTATCGATACGTTCGAGAAGCTCCTGGTTGCTTAATTCTCTTATCTCTGAACTCTTCATCACTGTAGGTTTTATTCCTCAACGTAATCGGGTCGTACTATAAACTTTGTTGGTACAGGAAGTTTCTGGGCTCCCAGACGAAGTGCCTCTTTAGCTACTTCGAAAGGTACTCCTTCTGCTTCAAGTATTATTCTTCCAGGTGTAACAGGGGCAACAAATCCTTCTGGTGCTCCTTTACCTTTACCCATACGTACTTCGGCAGGTTTCTTGGTTATTGGCTTGTCAGGGAAAATACGAATCCAGAGCTGGCCTTCACGTTTCATGTGACGGGTCACAGCCTGACGAGCAGCCTCTATCTGACGACCTGTAATCCAGGCATCTTCCAAAACCTTGATGCCGAATGATCCGAAAGCCAGCTGGTTACCCCTCTGGGCATTGCCTTTCATTCTGCCCTTCTGGCTCCTTCTGAATTTGGTCTTCTTCGGTTGTAACATCGCTATTTATCTTATTTTATTATTTACTCTAGCGGGCTTCCTTTTTGTTGCCCTTTCTCTTGAAGCCACCGGCAGGTACCTTGCCCTTGGGAGCCTTTGCTCCTAAATTCGGGCTAAGATCTCTCTTGCCATAAACCTCACCGTTGCATATCCATACCTTTATGCCAATAAGTCCTACTTTTGTAAGAGCTTCGCCAAGGGCATAGTCTATATCAGCACGGAATGTATGAAGTGGAATTCTGCCGTCCTTGTAGGTCTCGTTACGTGCCATTTCAGCACCACCAAGCCTGCCAGAGATAACCACCTTAATACCTTCTGCTCCCATTCTCATGGTAGAAGCAATGGCCATCTTTATTGCACGGCGATATGATATCTTACCTTCAACCTGACGTGCTATGTTGCCTGCAACGATAGCAGCATCCAGTTCCGGACGCTTTACTTCATAAATGTTTATCTGAACCTCCTTCTTGGTGATCTTCTTGAGCTCTTCTTTCAGCTTGTCAACCTCCTGACCGCCTTTACCAATAATGATACCCGGACGAGCAGTATTAACAGTTACTGTAATAAGTTTCAGAGTTCTTTCGATAACAATTTTTGAAATACTTGCTTTAGCAAGCCTGGCACTAAGATATTCCCTGATTTTGGTATCCTCAACCAGTTTGCTTGAGAAGTCATTTCCGCCGTACCAATTTGAGTCCCAGCCTTTAATGATTCCTACCCTGTTGCCTATCGGATTTACTTTCTGTCCCATCTGCTTAATTTGATGAATTTTCGACTTCCTGTTTCTTATTTCCCAGCACGAGGGTAACGTGGTTGGAACGCTTACGGACTCTGTAGGCCCTTCCCTGTGGAGCAGGCTGAATCCGGCGTAATGTACGGCCTCCGTCAACAGAGACCTCTTTTACATAGAGCTGGCTCTCCTCAATACGAACACCTTCATTCTTAGCCTGCCAGTTGGCAATGGCTGAAATAAGGAGCTTCTCAACCTTTCCTGAAGCATCCTTAGTGCTGAATTTAAGTATATCCAGAGCCTTATTTACCTCCATACCTTTGATCATATCGGTTACAAGCCTCATTTTTCTGGGAGATGACGGACAGTTCCTGAGAACTGCCTGGTAGGTCTCCTTCCTGGCTTCTTTGCGTTTTATTGCGCTATTCTTTTTTCTTGCACCCATTTCTGATAGTTTTTCAGTTGTTACGATAGGTTACTTCTGTTTTCCACCATGACCCCGGAAGGTACGGGTAGGAGCAAATTCGCCCAACTTATGACCAACCATGTTCTCGGTAACGTAAACAGGTATAAACTTATTCCCGTTGTGAACTGCCACTGTATGACCAACAAAATCAGGAGAAATAACTGATCTTCTTGACCAGGTTTTTATCACTGTTTTCTTTCCGCTTTCATTCATCCCAAGAACTTTGTTCTCAAGACTTAAATCGATGAAAGGGCCTTTTTTTATAGATCTGCTCATATTATCTCAATTATTTTTTCCTGCGTTCAATAATATGCTTGTTGGAATACTTTGTAAGACTTCTTGTCTTATAACCCTTTGCCGGTAACCCTTTACGTGATCGTGGGTGACCTCCTGAAGCTCTTCCTTCACCACCACCCATTGGGTGATCAACCGGGTTCATGACAACACCTCTCACTCTTGGTCTGCGACCCTGCCAGCGTGAACGTCCGGCTTTGCCTGAGCGCTCAAGACTGTGGTCTGCATTTGATACAGCACCAATGGTAGCACGACATGAAGTGAGTACCATTCTGGTCTCACCACTGGGCAACTTGATAATTGCATATTTCCCATCACGGGCAACCAGCTGTCCGTATGAACCTGCACTACGTGCAAGAGCAGCTCCCCTGCCGGGTTTAAGCTCAATATTATGCACTATAGTACCAAGTGGCACATTCTCAAGGTATAAAGTATTACCTACCTCAGGTGCAGCACTCTTTCCTGACTCAACAGTCTGTCCTACCTGCAACCCGTTCGGAGCAATAATGTATCTCTTCTCACCATCAGCATAGATAACAAGTGCTATCCTTGCTGAGCGGTTTGGATCATACTCAATGCTCTTAACCGTTGCTGTTATATCGTCTTTCGTTCTCTGAAAGTCGATCACACGATACATCTTCTTATGGCCGCCGCCAATGTATCTCATGGTCCTACGTCCGTTAGCGTTCCTTCCTCCTGACTTTTTCAGCGGCGCGAGCAAGGATTTCTCCGGCACACTGCAAGTTATCTCTTCAAAAGAACTTGCAACTTTATGTCTCTGGCCTGGTGTTACAGGCTTTATCTTTCTGACTGACATATATTATTAAATATTGCTATAAAAGTCAATTGTCTCTCCCTGAGCCAGCGTTACAACAGCCTTTTTTGTAGCTGATGTGCGTCCGCTCAATACTCCTGATTTGGTGAAGCGCGATTTGCTCTTTCCACCATTGTTGATCGTATTCACTGATTCAACCTTTACACCGTAAAGATCTTCTACAGCTTTCTTGATCTCAAGTTTATTTGCTCTGCGCGCAACCAGAAAACCATAACGGTTGAACTTGTCACCCTGACTGGTCATCTTCTCGGTCACTATAGGCTTAAGTAAAATTTCCATCACTTTCGTTTTTCTAGTTTTCAAATGTTGACTGCAAAACATCAACTGTGCTCTCCAAAAGTACAATTGTTGAAGCTCTCATTATGTCGTAAGTGTTTAAATCACTGATAGTTACAACTTCAACGTCCTGCAAATTTCGAGATGACAAATATATGTTTTTATTTTGTTCCGGTAAAACAATAAGTGATTTTTTATTCATTATATTGAGGTTTGCGCTCATTTTGACCATCTGTGAGGTCTTGGGTGCCTCCAATGAAAAATCTTCCAGAACTATTATGCCATTCTCTTTTGCTTTATAAGAGAGGGCTGATTTTCTGGCCAGTTGTTTTACTTTTTTATTGAGCTTGAAGCCATAAAAGCGTGGTCTGGGGCCGAAGATACGTCCTCCGCCGCGGAATTCCGGATTCTTAATGCTACCAAAACGTGCAGTTCCGGTTCCCTTCTGTCTTTTCAGCTTGCGTGTGCTGCCCATGATCTCATTACGTTCCTTTGCTTTGTGAGTACCCTGGCGGTTATTTGCCATATACTGTTTTGCATCAAGGTAGATTGCATGATCATTGGGTTCAATTCCGAAGATAGTGTCATCAAGATTGACCTTTCTACCGGTTTCCTTTCCTTCTATATTGAATACTGTTATTTCCATTACTTTGTAATTATTATGTATCCACCTTTGGGACCGGGAACGGATCCCTTAACAAGAATGAGGTTATTATCTGATAGGATTTTCACCACCTTCAGTTCTGTCATAACCTGATTGCCACCGGTACGACCTGCCATACGCATGCCGGGCATTACCCTTGAAGGCCATGATGAAGCACCCATTGAACCGGGGGCCCTGAGCCTGTCGTGCTGACCATGTGTTGTACCACCTACACCGCCAAAACCATGACGTTTGATAACACCCTGGAAGCCTTTTCCTTTTGTCCATCCTCTGACGTCAACAAGTGAGTCAGAAGCAAAAAGGTCAACGGTTATTACGTCTCCAAGTTTGTATTCACTGCCATCGAAACCGGTGAACTCCACCAATTTTCTTTTAGGAGCTGAAGAGGCCTTTTTAAAATGACCCATCTCTGCCTTGTTGCATGATTTCTCCTTTTTATCGTCAAAACCAAGCTGTACGGCTGAGTAACCATCTTTCTCAATGGTCTTTATCTGTGTCACAACACAAGGGCCTGCTTCTATTACTGTGCATGGGATATTCTTCCCGTTTTCATCGAAAACGGATGTCATCCCAACTTTTTTACCTATTAATCCTTGCATTTTTCAGTACTTTTCCGGTTTCACACTTTAATTTCTACTTCTACACCACTGGGAAGTTCAAGCTTCATAAGAGCATCAATGGTCTTAGGCGTTGAACTGTAGATATCAAGAAGACGTTTATATGAAGAGAGTTCAAACTGCTCTCTTGACTTCTTGTTTACAAAAGTTGAACGAAGAACAGTGTAGATCTTCTTGTGTGTGGGAAGCGGAATCGGACCGCTGACCACTGCTCCAGTGGTTTTCACTGTCTTAACGATCTTCTCTGCTGATTTATCAACCAGATTATGATCGTAAGATTTGAGCTTGATGCGAATTTTCTGACTCATCTTTAAAGAATTTTTCCTTTACTTACTTCAATAATTTTCTTCGACAATTCTGCAGGCACCTCTTCATAATGTGAGAATTCCATTGTAGATGTGGCTCTCCCTGAGGTAAGAGTACGAAGTACTGTAACGTATCCGAAGTTTTCTGCCAGAGGTACTTTTGCTTTTATTACTCTTGCACCTGCTTTCGATTCCATACCCTCTACCTTGCCTCTGCGCTTGTTAAAGTCGCCGATTACATCTCCTACGTATTCTTCCGGGGTAACTACCTCAGCTGACATAATAGGCTCAAGTATAACCGGCTTACATTTGGATGCTGCATGGCGGAATGCCTGTTTGGCAGCAATCTCAAATGATAGCGCATCTGAGTCAACAGCATGGTACGAACCGTCTTTGAGTACAATTTTGAGGCTCTCAAGCGGGAAGCCGGCCAAAGGACCGTTTGACATTGCTTCACGGAATCCCTTTTCTACAGCAGGGATATATTCCTTAGGCACGTTTCCTCCCTTTACCTCATTCACAAACTGAAGACCAACAAAACCCTCCTCGGCTGGCATAATGTCAAATTCGATATCAGCGAATTTTCCTTTACCACCGGTCTGTTTCTTGAATACTTCCCTGTGATTGAATAAAGATGTGATTGCCTCTTTGTATGCAACCTGAGGACGACCCTGGTTACATTCAACCTTGAACTCTCTCTTAAGACGGTCAATAAGTATCTCCAGGTGTAATTCACCCATGCCGCTAATAACTGTCTGGCCGCTGTCAGGGTCAGTCTTTACCCTGAATGTGGGGTCCTCCTCGGAAAGTTTTCCAAGGGCTATACCCAGTTTGTCAACGTCAAGCTGTGTCTTTGGCTCAATGGCAATACCGATAACAGGTTCGGGAAAATCCATTGATTCAAGTACAATAGGTTTGTTAATAGCACACAGGGTATCACCTGTCTTTAGTTCTTTGAAGCCCACGCCGGCACATATATCACCAGCTGATACGCTCTCGACGGGGTTCTGTTTATTTGCGTGCATCTGGAAGAGACGGTTTATTCTCTCCCTTTTGCCTGACCTTACATTTAATACTGTATCTCCTGCATTAATTGAACCGGAATATACTCTCATGAATACAAGACGTCCGACGTATGGGTCAGTTGCAATTTTAAAAGCGAGAGCTGCAAATGGTTCATCCTCTCTAGGCTCGCGCTTCAGTTCTTTTTCATTATCAAGATCTCTGCCTGTAATGGCACCTTTGTCAAGTGGTGATGGAAGGAATGCTGTCACACCGTCAAGTAGGCTCTGTACACCTTTGTTCTTGAATGCAGAGCCGCAGAATACAGGTACAACAACACCCTCAACCGTCTCACGCCTGAGAACGGCAATAATCTCCTCAGCAGTTATTGACTCATGATCGTCAAGAAAACGTTCGAGTATTGAGTCATCCATTTCGGCGCATGCCTCAACAAGTTTGCCTCTCCACTCTTCAGCCTCCTCGGCCATATCAGCCGGTATAGCTACCACTTTCATATTCTCAATGGGGTCAGCAGTCTCATCAAACATGTAAGCTTTCATGTTGATAAGATCAATAACACCTTTGAATTTATCTTCAGCACCAATAGGTATCTGAACAGGTACCGGATGTGAACCCAGTTTCTCTTTTATCTCTGAGACCACGGTGAAGAAATCCGCACCTGAACGGTCCATCTTATTGATAAAGGCAACACGTGGTACACCATATTTATTTGCCTGGCGCCAGACAGTCTCTGACTGAGGCTCTACACCTCCCACGGCACAAAAAACAGCAACAGCGCCATCAAGCACTCTGAGTGATCGTTCTACCTCAACGGTGAAGTCAACATGGCCCGGAGTGTCGATTAGATTTATCTTGTACACCTGATCATTGTATCTCCAGAAAGCTGTTGTAGCTGCTGAAGTGATTGTAATACCTCTCTCCTGCTCCTGAACCATCCAGTCCATCGTTGCTGCGCCGTCATGTACCTCACCTATGCGGTGGGTACGCCCGGTATAATACAATATTCTCTCCGATGTGGTAGTCTTACCAGCATCGATGTGAGCCATAATGCCAATGTTCCTGGTATATCTTAAATCGTTACTCATCCTTCTCTTCTATGCCTCTCTGCCAGGGGTTAAATTAAAACCTGAAATGTGCAAATGCCTTGTTGGCCTCTGCCATTCTGTGTGTGTCTTCCTTTTTCTTAAAAGCACCACCCTCACTATTGTATGCTGCCATTACCTCTGCTGCCAGCTTCTCAGCCATGCTATGGCCGCTGCGCTTGCGTGCAAAGAGAATAAGGTTTTTCATACTCATGCTTATCTTGCGGTCAGCCCGTATCTCAAGAGGTACCTGGAATGTGGCACCACCAACCCTGCGGCTCTTAACCTCAACGTGCGGAGTAACATTATCAAGGGCCTGTTTCCAGATATCAAGCGGGCTCTTGCCCTCAACCTTCAGTTTTTCGGCAACTATATCGAGTGAGTCGTAAAATATCTTGAACGCAACGGTCTTCTTACCGCTATACATCAGGTTATTAATGAACCTGGTAACATACGGATCGTTGAACTTGGGATCCGGTAAAAGGATCCTCTTCTTTGGTTTTGACTTTCTCATTATCCTAATCCTTTAACTGTTACTTCTTTGGTTTCTTTGCACCATATTTTGACCTTCTCTGTTTCCGGCCATCAACACCAGATGTGTCTAGTGCTCCGCGTACGAGGTGATAACGTACCCCCGGAAGATCTTTTACCCTACCTCCTCTGATGAGAACTATTGAGTGTTCCTGGAGATTGTGTCCTTCACCAGGGATATATGCGTTAACCTCTTTCTGATTGGTCAGCCTTACCCTGGCAACTTTTCTCATAGCTGAGTTAGGTTTCTTGGGCGTGGTGGTGTATACGCGTACACATACTCCCCTTCGCTGCGGGCATGAATCAAGAGCAGGTGCTTTGCTCTTATCAACAAGCTTCTTGCGGCCTTTTCTTACTAACTGCTGAATTGTTGGCATAATTCAATTATTAACTATTAATTCTTTACCTTAAAAAAATGGTTTGCAAAAGTACTACTTTATTTTTTACAAACATATATCCATTTGCAAATTATTTCTGCTCTCACAGGCAACCAAAAACCTCAGACCATAACTAATTCATCCCTAAGGCTGATTACCAATGTCTTCTGAAAATGTAACTTCTTAATCCGTAAGCTATTGACAGGATTTTCTTCCCGATTCTCCCCGTTAGATTTCTTTTGTATACTTACACCAGAAAGGAAAAACGGTACTCCTGCTTCTCAAAAAACCGGTGCGAAGTAAATAAAAATTTTCCAAACAACAACAACTTTTGTATTCTGTTTTGAAAAATTATTATTTTTGCCCACCTTATATGGTACATATAATAAATAAACATATCGGCCAAAGATGAAAACATACACAACAGACCACATCAGAAACATCACCCTGCTGGGCAACTCCGGATCGGGTAAGACAACCCTGGCGGAAACAATGCTTTTCAACGGTGGTGTTATTGAACGAAGAGGATCAGTAGACTCAAAAAACACTGTCTCTGACTACAAACCCATTGAACAGGAAAACAAAAACTCTTTATTCTCAACTGTACTTTATGCTGAATATAAAGACAAGAAGATCAACATGCTTGATACACCTGGCTTTGATGACTTCTCAGGTGGGGTTTTCTCTTCCCTTTCTGTTACTGACTGTGCAGTCCTTGTTGTGAATGTACAGAATGGTGTTGAGGTGGGAACTGAGATTACCTTCCGTCATGCTGAGTCATTCCAGAAACCTGTCATTTTCGTTGTCAACCATCTTGATCATGAAAAGGCAAACTTCGACAAGAGTGTTGAGATGCTTAAGGAGAGATTCGGGGCAAACGCAACTCTTGTGCAGTTTCCTGTAAATGAAGGTCTCGGCTTCAACTCAATAATCGACATCGTCAGCATGAAAATGCTCCGTTACGCTAAAGAGGGCGGTGTTGCTGAGGTTGTTGACATACCCGCTGAACACCGTGATAAAGCTGAAGAGCTTCATGCTGCTCTCATTGAGAAAGCAGCTGAAAGTGATGAGGCATTGATGGAGAACTTCTTTGCTAACGATACTCTCAGTGAGGAAGAGATTGGGAAAGGTCTGCATGCCGGCCTTATCAAGAGAGGAATTTTCCCTGTTCTCTGTGTCTCTGCAAAAGGAAATATTGGTGTTGACAGGCTTATGGAGTTTATTACCATATCTGCTCCATCACCTGCTGAGATGCCAGCTCCAAAGAACTCAAAGGGAGCAGAGGTGAAATGCGATGCCAACGGACCAGCATCAGCTTTCGTTTTCAAAGCCTCACTTGAAGAACACATTGGTGAAATAAACTATTTCAGGGTAATGTCTGGTAAGATACCTGAAAACCTTGACGTGATTAACATTAACAACGGAGGCAAAGAGCGTCTGGCCCAGATTTTTGTATGTGCCGGTAAGAACCGCGCCCGTGTTCCTGAGATCGTTGCCGGTGACATAGGGGCTTTTGTAAAACTGAAAAACACAAAGACAAACCACACACTCAATGCCCCTGGTAATGACTGGAAGTTTGATGCTATTAAGTTCCCGGAACCGAAATATCGTACAGCTATCA
>QKCK01000115.1 GCA_003245695.1 Bacteroidota bacterium
AGAAAACCTTTCTCTATCTTCCATAGATAATGCATTACCTGTTCTTCAGCTTTTGTCAGTTCCTTGTTTTCCATATCACAAATATATAATTATATTTATAGTAATACAACTATTTTTATAATTATTGCAACAATAATATAAATTCCATAGAGTAACTCTTTTGACAAATAACACAGGAAACGTGGTAATCAGGTATTACTGGTTGAATGGGATCAACCGGAAAAGTTGGGGATAAATTATAAATAAGAAGAAGTACTTTTTTAACATACCACCCCGCCCTCTCTCCTGCCGGGCACCCCTTCCCGATGGATCGGGACAGGCTCTTTCGAAACGAGGGGAAACCTGTTTAAGAATTGTATCCTATACAAACATAGAATTCCCCGAAATTCAACTTGATCCTTTTAATACAATACCCGGATCTGTAGCTGTTTGCTTTTAGCCTGCTCTCAGAAGCTTTTAAATATGGAGAATTTAACTGATCATAACTGAAGTCATAGTAAGAGAACCTCCCACTGTTCTGATCTCGGAGCGGCAAAAGTTCTTTTGCCAGGTCGTAATGATATCGTGGGGCCTTTGTATAGTCAAGACTGATCTGGACCACAGGTATCACGGCCTCAGGGTACATCTGTTTCAGAACGCTCCAGGAGCCGTGATCAAGGCCTCTGTTTATGTCAGATATTATCTGGTATGTTTTGCCTGCCTGAGACAGAAGTCAGTTATTCCAGTTCTTGTTTCTTTTTTTCATCATGAGGTACGCAGGTATCCCGGCGAGGATAAGCACCAGTCCTATCACTGCCTCGCGAGGACGGGTAATAAAGGTGTTTACCACCAGTCCGGCGCAGAACAGGATATAGAGAGCAGGTATTACCGGATATCCCCACACCCTGTATGGTCTTTTGGCATCAGGCATCTTACGTCTGAGGATAAAGACTCCGAGTGATGTTGCACCGTAGAAGATAAAGACAGCAAAGACAACCATGTCAGTCAGCTGGTCGAAGGTACCTGAGAGCACGAGTACAGAGGCCCATATCCCCTGCCAGAGCAATGAGTTACCCGGAACGTTTGCCTTGTTTAGTCTGCCTATAGCCGGAAAGAAAAGCCTCTCACGCGACATGGCATAATAAGGACGTGCTCCGGTGAGGATGCTTGCGTTAGTGCAGCCGAGAGTTGTGATAAGTATCAGCAATGATATAAAGAGTACCCCACCTGTGCCCCAGAATGATCTGACAGCCTCCACGGCAGCTATCTGGTTACCCGCGTTGTTTATCTCCACGAGGCTTGGTATGGAGAGCAGTGACAGGTAAGTATAGTTTACCAGCAGGTAAACGCCAATAACAATAAAAACACCCATTACTATTCCTCTGGGGATATTGGTGCGCGGGTTCTTTATCTCTCCCCCTATATATCCTACTGATACCCAGCCCTGGTAGGCCCAGAATGCTGCAAGCATCGCTGTAAAGAATGAAGATAGTGTCACTGTATTCTCTGTGGCAGCTTTAAAACTGATATTATCAACAGGATGTGCAACGTCGCTGGTGAGGCCAAAGAAGATGATGACAAAGAGGCCTGTCCCCACCATAATGATAATTGCCTTACTGACCCACGCCCCGCTCCTTAGTCCTGAGATGTTGAGTACAGTAAGCGTAAGGGTAAGGATGATAGCTGTCAGCTTGATGCCAAAGTTCTCAAAAGGGTAAAAGACACCACCAATGGAGATATCTTTTAACGACACCAGCATATCCGGTACCGGAAGTATGCTGTTAAGCGACTGGGCAAAGACGTATGCCAGTGAGGCTATTGTGGCTGTCTGAATAACAATGAAGAGTGACCAGCCATAGATAAAACCAAAAAAGCGGTTATATATCTTCCTGAGGTAAACAAAATCGCCTCCTGTATCAGCTAGAAGACCAGCAACCTCGGCATTACATAATGCACCAAAAAGGGTAATTATCCCTCCGGCCAGCCAGGCAAGCAATATCCAAAGCGATGAGTTAAGCTCTGCCGACATGGGAGCTATCTTCTTATAAACACCTGAGCCAATAATGTTACCTACAACAAATATTATTACATACCCCATCCCCAGGGCACTGACAAGCTTTCTTTGGTTATTCATAAAAGAATTGGTTGGTATGATATTCTGGTGGCAAAATTAACATTTTACAGCATATTCGGCGTTTTCAGAGATATTGTACACTAATACACCTGTTGTTATTGTATTTATATCTCACATCCTGAGATGTTGAGATAATTATCAGCCTCCTGAAGAAATATCTCTATTCCCCTCTGAGAAGTAATACCCTGCGCATTATTGACGCCTGGTGTTCCTCATCAGTTGAGTTGGGATCTTTCATTTTCAGGAACATCTCGCAGGGCAACTCCCGGCATTCACCGCAGTGTTTATAACCTCTTTCGTTTACTGAGCAGGCATACAGTGGGCATACTTTGCCGGGCATCATCTCCTTTGCCCAGAATGTTGATCCTTTGACGACTATACATCCATCGCATTTTATATTGAAGAATTCACATTCATCGCATCTCAGGCCACAGGCTGATACTATCATAACATCTTATTTTTTGTTGGTTATTATCTGAAATCGTTGAAATCAGTTACCTGTCACCCGTATGACTCCCTTGTCAGTGATCACTACAGGCATAATAAAGCCCTTGTCATCAAACTCCATCATATCAATACATACTACCCTCGCATTGGCGTCGGTCTGGCCCAGAGGTCTGCGGTGATACACTATATACCAGTCATCTGTTCCCTCTCTGTGTATCACTGAGTGGTGTCCGGCTCCGGTTGCAATGGCAGGGTTCTGTTGCAATATCTTTCCTATGCGGGTAAACGGGCCAAAAGGTGTATCAGCAATGGCGTAGGCAACAGAGTAATCTGGTCCGGTCCATCCTCCCTCCGACCACATGAAATAATACTTACCATCACGGATAAACATAAATGGTCCTTCCACATATCCTTCAGGTGTTATCTCTTTAAAGAGAGAACCATCCGCCAAAGTATCAAGCCCGGTAAAGTCGTCACTGAGTTTTGTTATATTACAATGGCCCCATCCTCCATAGATGAGGTAATACGACCCGTCTTTATCTTTAAAGGCAAACTGATCAATGGGTTGAGCCCCGTTATAAAACCTGTCAATGAGAGGGTGTCCAAGATAGTCTGAATAAGGCCCGGCAGGGCTCTCTGCAACAGCAACGCCTATGCCCCCTGTAACACTGTCAGACTGAATGTCGTTGGCTCCAAAGAACAGGAAGAAACGACCATCCTTCTCAGCTACCGATGGTGCCCATATAGCCTTATTAGCCCATCTGACAGCAGAGGTATCTATTATCCGTGAATGCTTTTCCCATTCTACCATGTCATCTGAGGAGAATGCATCAAGAAATACCTGTTCACTATACGGTGCTGAGAAAGTCGGAAAGATCCAGTAGCTGTTGTCCAGTATTAACCCTTCAGGATCAGCATACCAGCCATCTATTACGGGGTTGCCAGAATAGCGGTCTGACCCGGCACAGCCAACAAGAATAAAGAGAAACAGTAACAGAGAATATTTCATATAAGAGAGTTTCTATTACAAATCTAAGAAAAATGAAGCAATAAGAGTACTGATCTGAAAGAAGGCGAACAATGACATAGCCCTCTGTCAGGCAGGTTAATACTTTTTGTTCAAAGAAAATTTATGTATGTGCCAGCACTTTACTTCTCAGCAATCAATGTGCTGTCAATGGCTGTAGGTATCTTGAATGATTCATGTCCGTTAAGGAGCTTCCATTTGCCATTCTCTTTCAAAAATGTATAAGTTACCAGATAATCGTCAAATATTACTGATTCGCCCGACTTCATGTATATTCCGTTTTCCCCTTCCCAGGTGTACTGAAAACATGAGGGACTGAGAACCACATACTTTTCAAATTTTGTATCAAAGGTCTGTCTGTCAACTGCAGGAAGAAGCTGATCCATCATCTTCATTCCGGTGCTGTAATCAAATCTCTCGCCTCCGGTGATCATCACGTAATCTCCGGTAGTGTCAAGTAAAGCGGTTATCTTTTCAAAATCATTAGTCTCCAGGGCTGTAAAAAACTCTTTTACAACAGTGACACCCTGATCTGTTACAGCTTTCTTCTGTGCTTCGGTCATTGGCATGTTGCTGTTAGTACAAGCAACAACCAGTAACATTAATGGAAATAGAATCTTTGCTTTCATAGTTTTGGATTTTATTATTACTGAATGAAAGGAAGCATTCTGACATAAAAGCAGTAATCAAAATTAAGAAAGAGATTGTTCAATGTCAATACATGTGATGAGAACTGTTTTCCATGATCAGGATGAAATGCTGGTATATAAACAAAGACTCGTTAACGGAATTATTATTTGATGCATTTAGTCGTTGATGCGTTTAGTCGTTAGATAGCAGGAACAGTGAATCCGCGCACCAACTTTGATCCAGGCAGTAAGCCCGGCTTAATAACAGTCAAAATAATGCCGGTGTTAACATTTTGTGTGAAATGTCTAATATTATTCTATTCCCTTAATACAGCTTTCCCATCATCATGATTTTCTGCCTGACCCGTTTTACACCTGGTTTAATCAACAGGAAAAAGAAACAGCGATGATATTCCTACCATCGCCGTTTCGCTGATGTTTTTATTTCTCAGAGTTAATCGAGAGCTCCTGCAGTCACTTCAGTGTCGAAGGTAAGGCTTACGGTAAAAGCCATTACTGAGTTTGCACTACCTGTTATTACAGCAGTGATTTTTTTGTCGTTCTTCAGTTTGGCAGCAGCCTGATCGAGCAGTGTGGCGCTCACTTCAGGGGTAAAGGTGTTAGCTGTTGAGGTGATGTTTGTCTGAGTGCAGATTGTCCCAATGCCCTCAACAGAGAGAGACATAGTGTATATCTCCTGCCCTGTGGTAAGACCGGAGACAGTCACTTCGAGCGACTTAAGGTCTATCTCCCTTATTTTACTGAGATAAGGTTCAATGTCAGTGTTATCTTCAAGCATCAGATCGGCAGAGCTTGAGAACTCCAGCGGGGCTTCAGGTGTAACAAGAGGCATTGACTTGGCTGGTGGTATTACAACGGGTAAATCCAAAGTCAGGTCCGTTGAGAAGGTCACCTCGCCAAGGTCCTTGAACCAGTTGCATGCTGAAAGCAACAGCAGTGATGCAATGATAATTGTAATCCGGGTCTTCATGGTTCTTAGTATTAGTTTTTTAATTCGGTGATTCTGTAAATTTACTCCATTAAAAGGATCAGATCAATAAAACTGTTATGCTTTAACAAATAGCTGGAGACAAAAGGGCAAGCAGCAACAGCCATACCTGTCATTGCAGGAGAGAAATAAAAAACGCCCCATGAAGGAGCGTTTTAATATGTCTTAGTCACTACATTTCAGGTTAGTGCGCTGTGCCTTCGATGCATCAGCAAAAGCTCCGTATTCGGCTTTCTTAAATGAAGCACATGCATCTGTGGTCTGACCTTTAGCCGCCTGGGCAACAGCCAGCTGATACCAGAACCTGGCCTTTGCCTCGTCATCACCAGTCTCAATATCAAGACCCTTCTGAGCATATTCAGCACCACGGTCATAATCCTTCTGCTTATTGTAAATATCGGCATAGTAATAATAAACAGTCTTATCCTCCCCGTACCTGGATGCATTATCAAGCATGGCTATTGCTTCATCATACCTGCCATCCTGATTAGCTTTTGAGGCTGCACCACGGTAAAACTCCAGTGCCATCGCTGAGTCACTCTTATAGTTTACTGTGTCATTGCTCTTCCTGAGCTGCTCAAGATATATGTCTATTGTCTGACCGAACTGATCATAATTATTCTGTTTCTTATATATCATTGCCTTATTATAAAGTACAGGCACATTCTCAGGACTAATCATAAGCACACTGTCAAAGGCTTTTATTGCATTGTCAAGATCTTCTGCTGCGAAGAAATCAGAAGCCATCTTTGAATATCCCTTCATGAGAACCTTGCCTGAGTTCTCCTTTACAGTATTGTTACCATACTTCTCGGCAATAGCAATGGATGTCTTTGATGCACAGATTATCTCTTGCGCAGGCTTCTTCTCATTGAGAGCGTTAACAGCCACGGTATAATAGAGCTGTGGTATAACTTTCATCGCTTTCTGTTTCAGATCATTGGCCTCATCACCAACCTTATCTGCAAGGACAATCACGTTCTCAAAAGATTTGATTGATGCCTGCAGATCTGTCTTGGCCAGTTTCGCTCCTTCATTATATACAGCTACTACATCACTCATTACCTGTGCCGTCAGTGTTGTACTGAAAACAGCAGTTGCAGCTAACAGAACTACAATCTTTCTCATCGGTTTAATGTTCATTTTT
>QKCK01000087.1 GCA_003245695.1 Bacteroidota bacterium
AGGCATTCTTTCACACGCTGGTCTCAACAGTAATAGCTCTCATATTATTCACTTCATGTAGTGAACGAGTACAGAATAAAAGCCGGGATGCCGGTGGTGGTTTCAGATTTGAGGAGTATGATATTGCAGCACTCCAGGCCGGATATAAAGATGGACGATTTACTGTAAGTGATGTTGTGAAAGCTTATCTGGCCAGGATTGACGCCATTGATTTTAATGGGTATGAATTACATTCAATTTTAGAGGTTAATCCTGATGCTATAGCTATTGCTGATTCTCTTGACAGGGTTCTGTCTGAGGGATTCACTCCTGGTCCTTTATTCGGAGTACCTGTAGTACTGAAAGATAATATCGATACACATGATAAGATGGCGACAACTGCAGGATCAAGAGCCCTGTCGGGTTCGCACCCTTATGCTGACAGCCACGTTGCAAGATTGCTTAGGGAGGCCGGTGCAGTAATAATAGGGAAAGCGAACTTAAGTGAGTGGGCAAATTTCAGGGGAGAGTTATCATCAAGTGGCTGGAGTGGTCTTGGCGGTCAGACAAAAAATCCATATATCCTGTCACGAAATCCATGCGGTTCAAGCTCAGGTTCGGGTGTGGCAGTATCTGCAAATCTGACAATGATTGCTATAGGAACAGAAACAAATGGCTCAATTGTGTGCCCATCAAATAATAATGGCATAGTAGGAATAAAACCAACTGTTGGCCTGATAAGCCGTTCAGGTGTAGTTCCTATCTCATATACACAGGACACTCCCGGTCCTATGACAAGGACAGTGAGAGATGCAGCTATCTGCCTCGGCGTGCTGACAGGAATTGACTCTGCCGATATGAAAACGCTTGATAGTGGTGGCAGGTTTTACAAGGATTATACACAGTTTTTGGTTGATGACGCACTGAGGGGTAAGCGAATAGGCATTTATAAAGCACCACTGGGAATAAATTATAAGGTTGATACTCTGTTTTATGAAGCAATAAGACTCATGAAGGAAGAAGGTGCCGAACTGATTGAGATACCTGATATTATTGATCGGGAGGTGGAGGAGAAGTCATTTATGGTAATGCTCTATGAGTATAAAGAGGGTCTGAATAACTATTTCGCATCACTGGGGCCTGATTCACCCATAAAGAACCTGACTGACCTTATTGAGTTTAACCGGCAGGATACTGTTGAACTCAGATATTTTAACCAGAGGTATCTTGAAATGGCAAATGCGATGGGTGGCCTTGATTCGCCTGATTATTCTGACGCTCTTGCAGCGATGCTCAGGGGCAGCCGTGAAGAAGGACTGGATCGGGTAATGAATGAATATTGTCTTGACGCAATTATCTCCCCAACCGGCAGTCCGGCATGGCAGTCAGATCTTATAAACGGCGACAGCTACCAGTTAGGTAGTTCGTCACCTGCAGCTATATCAGGATATCCTTCAATAACTGTTCCAATGGGCTTTATTGATGATCTTCCGGTAGGCGTATCGTTCTTTGGCAAGGCCTGGAGTGAACCATTGTTGCTGGAGATAGCATATTCATATGAGCAGGCAACTCATCATAGAAAAGCACCGCGATTCAAATATTAAAATATGTTATTGTAATGTTAAAATGTTGACTTAGATATGATGAAAGACTAAATTTGGTTTGTTGGGAGGGAGAGACAGATCCAATAGTAGTTATTGGGTATATTTAATATATTGTAATACATATAAATAACTCTTCACTCAACATGAAACTTATTCCACGGAGAAAATTTATTCAAGGTACTGCCCTGGCGGGTGGTGCCTTAATTTTTCTTCCTGAACTTGAAGCAAAGGCATGGCTGTCAGACCATAATGGTGGCGGCTATTTTCTTAAGGAGTTTGGGATAGATGATGCACTCTGCCAACGCCTTTTAGCTAAGGCTCTCTCAAGGGGTGGTGACTTTGCTGATCTCTATTTTGAGTATACCCTTTCAAACTACATCGGACTGGAAGATGGAAAGGTGAACCAGTCATATGGTGACATCTCATTGGGGGTAGGCATCAGAACGGTAAAAGGAGATCAGATTGGGTATGGTTTTACACAGGATATTACTGAATCATCAATGATGTCGGCAGCCTCAACTGCTTCAACACTGTGTGATATGAATGCCATGCCGGTGTCTGGTACATTCACTAAGCTTAATACCGGCAGTTACTACCCACTCTCACCAGATTTCAACGGGATTCTGGCAAAGGATAAACTGCCTGTTGTACAGAAACTAAATAAGAGGTGTTTTGATCTCTCTCCTGAGGTGGTAAAAGTCAGAGCTGGTTTTTCCAGCTCAACAAAACGAATACTTATTGTAACAAGTGATGGAGTAAAGGCTGAGGATCTGATACCTTCAGGCTTTCTCTATGCTTCCGTTGTTGCTGAGAGAGAAGGTAAGCGTGAACAGTCATTCTGGAATCTTGGTGGTCATCGTGACTTCTCTTTTTACACTGATGATGTTGTTGATGAAATTGCCGCAAAAGCTGTGGGTAATGCTATCAAACTGTTTGATGCTATACAACCACCTGCCGGAGAGGTTCCGGTGGTCCTCGGTCAGGCAATAACCGGAATCCTTTTACATGAGGCAATAGGTCATGGTATGGAAGCAGACTTTAACCGCAAGAAGACATCGACCTATAGTACAATGATAGGTAAGAAGGTTGCAGAGCCATTTGTCACTATAATTGATGACGGTACAAATATGAATCTTGCCGGTAGTATCAATGTTGATGATGAGGGTACGCCGGGCAAGAAGACAGTGCTGGTAGAAAATGGTATCCTGACAAGCTATATGCATGATAAGATATCAGCAAAATACTATGGTGTGGAACCTACCGGGAATGGGCGGAGACAGGATTTCATGAACTATCCGATGCCCAGAATGCGCAATACATATATGCTTGGCGGCGATGCTACCGCTGAGGATGTTATCAGACAGGCAGGCAACGGAATATATGTAGAGGATGTAAGTAATGGTGAGGTAAGGATAGGAGAGGGTGACTTTGCTTTTTATGTATCACAGGGATATCTTATTGAGAATGGAAAGCTGACTTCACCAATAAAAGATGTTAATATTATGGGAAATGGCCCGAAAATGCTGGCCAATATTGTTATGGCAGCAAATGATCTGAAGATGAGCCACGGCGGTTCCGGACAGTGTGGCAAGAATGGTCAGGGAGTGCCTGTTTCATTCGGAATGCCTACATGCCTTGTCAAGTCATTGACAGTTGGTGGTACTCAGAAGAAAGGGGGTCAGTCATGAAAAGAAATATGGAAAATCAGCAGGAGTTTCGCGAACTGGCCGACTGGGTTATTAATGCAACACTGCAAAAAGGGGCTAAGGAGTGCCGTATAAAAATCTCCAGGCAACGGTTCGTGGAGATAAACTACAGAGACCGGAAGCCGGAAGTGATAAAAGAGGCAACTACCAGGAACATCTCTCTTGAAGTCTTTGCAGATAACAGGTATGCTGCCAAGTCAACGCCAGACTTCCGCAAGTCAACACTCGACTCTTTTATATCCGATACTATTGACAATGCCAGGATAATGGAAGAGGATCCATACCGCACCTTACCCGATCCTAAATACTATGCCGGAATGACTACTGCAGACCTCGAACTGGCAGATCCCGATCAAACCTCGTTGTCCCCTGAAGATCGTCATATGATGGCAAAGGGGGTAGAGGATGCATGTCTTGAAAAGGGTGGTGACAGGGTCATATCTGTTGAAGCAGGCGAATATGATGAGACCTATGAGGAGTATGTGAAGACAAGCAATGGCTTTGCAGCATCAAATGCTTCAACATCAACATGGATAGGGGCATCTATGACTGCCAGAGATGAAGGCGACAGAAGGCCTGCAGGATATAACTGGGTTGGTTGTCGTTTTCGTGGCGATCTCCCATCACTTCAGAGTGTGGGCCAGATAGCTGCAAAACGGACACTTGATCTGCTTGGTAGTAAAAAAATAGAGACAGAGACTATCCCTGTTATCGTTGAAAACAGAGCAGTGATAAACCTTCTTTATGGTATAATAGGCCCATTATCAGCAAGGAGCATACAGCAGAAAACTTCCTTCCTTGCCGATAAAAAGGGAGAACAATTCGCCAGTAAACTACTGACCATAATAGATAATCCTCTTATCCCAAGGGGTCTGGGATCAAAATACTATGATGGCGATTGTTTCCCGACACGCAAGAGAGTATTGATATCCGATGGTGTTGTAAATGAGTTTCTGGTTGACTGGTATTATGGTCGTAAACTTGACTGGGAACCTAACTCAGGGTCGTTATCCAATATAATAATACCTCCCGGAAGCAGAAATGTGGAGGATATTATAAAAGACCTCGGACGATGTATTCTGATAACAGATTTTATAGGTGGTAACTCCAATTCAACTACCGGCGACTTTTCAATAGGAGTGATGGGGCGTCTCTATAACAAGGGGCAGTTAGCTCAGAATATAGCTGAGATGAATATTGCAGATAATCACCTTAAATTCTGGAATAAACTTGTTGAGATAGGTAATGATCCATGGGCATACAGTCAGGCAATATTCCCTAGTCTGGTATTCTCTGACATTGTGGTTTCAGGAGTATGATGAAGGGTTTAGTATGGTGAAGTCTTTATGCAATCTGTTAAAGCCCCGGGTAACGGGGCTTTTCTTATAGATTTATTTTCTCCAGAAGGACCTGGTGAATAGAGCCAGCATAGTAAAGATCTCAAGCCTTCCTACGAGCATCAATACAACCATCCCGGTCTTGGCCGCCTGGGTGAAGTGGGCGTAGTTTCCCATATTCCCTGACTGACCTAGCCCCGGACCAATACCTGCCATGCATGTTGCACTTGCACCGGCTGACTCCAGGGGAGACATCCCCGCAAAAATTATAAAGGTTGTGCCTATCAGAAAAATGAGCATGTATAACAGAATAAATCCTATCATCATCATATTCATGCTGTCAGTTAATATCTTACCATTCAGACGCACTGGCAGTACTGCATTCGGATGCGTCAGTTTCATAAAGAACAACCTGAGGTTTTTTAAAAGAATAAGATGTCGTGCCATCTTTATGCCACCTGTTGTGGAACCTGTAGAACCCCCAGCAAACATGATGATAAACATAAGAAACCATCCTGCCGCTGGCCATGCCATATAATCGGTTGTGGCAAATCCTGTACATGATATCTGGGATATTACCTGGAAGGAAGCATGCCGGAAGGAGAGCTCAAAAGTACTGTCAGTACTTACATATAATATTATAGTCACAACCGATATACAGGCAGTGGTAATGAAGACATACAACCCCAGCTCTTCGTTAATCCTTATCTTCTTGAGATTGCCTTTGATCAGGTAATAAAAGACAACATAACTCGTTGCAGAGAGAAACATGAAAATGGCAATCACATACTGAATGTAGGGTGAGAACCCGGCAATACTGGTGTTTTTTGTTGAGAAGCCACCCGTGGCAACTGTCCCAAAGGAGTGACATAAACTGTCAAAAATGTCCATGCCCCCGAAACTCAGGAGAATAGTTTCAGAAAGAGTGAGAGCAAGGTATATCATTAACACTATTTTGGCTATTGATTTGGTTTTTGGTAATATCTTTTCCTTCATCGATGACTCGAGAGAGAAAAGGTTATAACCGCCAATTTTAAGTGTAGGAAGAATTATTATTACAAGAAGAATTATGCCGATACCACCAATCCAGTGAGTAAGACTGCGCCAGAACAGAATTGATTTTGGCAGTGCCTCAATATCGGTCAGGATAGATGCTCCTGTGGTAGTAAACCCTGAAACAGTCTCAAACAGTCTGTTTGTGAAGCCAGGGATGGTGTCGCTGAAAAAATAAGGTAATGTGCCACTTAATGACAGTGTCAGCCAGCAAAGAGTTACACCAAGATAACCCTCCTTTATACTGATGTTCTCCTGATGACCCTTGCCCAGTGTAAGAAGTAAAAGTAAACCTGGAACAAACACTGATATTGTTGATAATACAAATGGCTTAACCGGTTCTGAATAAATCAATGCAACGGGGATGCATCCTATAAAGAAACAGGATACTATTAAAAGCATCAGGCTTATCAACCTGATAAGAGTTTTTATGTTAATAATCTTCATACTCTCTCCAGACTTCCTACGTCTGCTAATAATGGACCACTTCGATGCTATTGACCCAGGGAAAACTCCTACGCCATTCTCTGAAACAACATTAACCGGAGAGTCGTACAAATGCTTTGTACAAAATCGTTTTCACCCTT
>QKCK01000049.1 GCA_003245695.1 Bacteroidota bacterium
TTGGTATGACATACTAAGAAGTTCTATCCCCGGGTCTACAACCCGGGGCGGCTGACACACAAAATTATATCTCAGTGCCAGAGGTGCTGAATATTAACACCACTGCTCCAGGCAATACAATCAATGATGCTCGTAGAGCATCTGATTATTGTAGCCCAATGCCAGCACAAAACCATGATGGTCGTAGACCATCAAATTACATCACCCAAAAAGACATAATCGGATCATCTACGAAGATCCGGTCATGCGGGATTAACCATGTTTCTACAATAATGTGGCCATCTACAAAGGCCATACTGGGATTATACCAATTCCGGAGCTGGCCGGAGTTATATGCGATGTACAAGACATACCACCCCCCGGGCCGCAATTGTTTTATCTTCAACCATAAGTTTTCTCCGGCCCGGGCCTCTCCTGTTACATGAGGGGAAAGTGTAAGATTCAATATATCTTTAAGAATTAAGCCATGAACCTGGCAGCACCAGACAAAATAGCCACTGGAAAATCATTATTGACCACGTTTCCCCTCCTGAACCAGAGTCTGTCCCGATCCATCGCGAAGGGGTGCCTGATTATTTCTCCATCTCTATCCCCGCCAGCTCCCTTATCACCACCGAGGCACAAGCTATCCCGAAGGCAGCAGGCATATACGATATTGTCCCTACATTTGATGCCTTGTTACTCTCCTCAGTACCTCTTATTATCTTGTCTTTGTCTACCACTTCAGGATTGTATACGGCAATGAACCCATCCCTCACGCCCAGCTTATGAAGCTTCTTACGCAGCATACGTGCCAGGTTACAGTACTTTGTGTCAGAGATGTCAGCTATCTTAATGTTACAGGGGTCGAACTTACCTCCTGCACCCATGGAGCTGACAATCCTGTGTCCCAGCCGTAATGAGTGATAGATGAGAAAGACCTTTGGGGAGAGGGTGTCTATTGCATCTATGATATAATCGTATGGCTCTTCTTCAAGAATGTCTATCATACGCTGATCACGTATGAACTCTGTTATCACCTTCAGCTTCAGTTCAGGATTGATGTCTCGCAGTCTCTCTCCCATCACCTCAGCCTTGCTTCTGCCAATGGTTGAGGTCGTTGCCGGCAGCTGCCTGTTTATGTTGCCCGGAGCAACAACGTCGCCGTCAATGATAGTCATCTTTCCCACTCCTGCCCTGCATACCATCTCAGCAGCCCATGATCCTACCCCACCCAGTCCGGCTACAAGGACATGCGATGCCTTCAGCCTGTTAATGGCCTCCGGGCCAAGTACCATCTCCGAACGTGATAACCACTCATCCATAATAAAACTGTCAGCCTATATATCTGTTAACGTTATCTTTTATCATCAGTGTTACTTGCTCCAAAGTCATGCCTGTCACTTCACAGAAATACCGGTATACCTCTGCAATATCCTCCCCTGTATCATCCGTCTCAAGTAACAGTCTTCCCATATCTATATTCTTCAGCACCTCAGCTGTGACACCGCTCCTCCCAAGCGAGAACAGAAATCCTTCATCGCTGAGTGAAGCAGCAAGTAAGGGTTTGCCCCTGAAGCCATGTATGATCCAGGGTACTGTTGGTGTTAGTCTCTTTCTTTCCCTCATCAGTATATCCCATGCTCTCACACAGTGTATGATGAGAGGCTTCTGCATCTCCTCTGCCAGTGAAGCCTGGAAACTGAACAGGTCTGTCTGTATCTCTTCCGAGGGGCCACGGAGCATATCGAATCCCGCTTCTCCTATGGCTATTACATGAGGATGAGCCATTGTAAGTATCAGCTCGCTCTTAAGCATTGATGCCGTTTTGCCTGTTACAAACCACGGATGTATACCGGCAGAGAAGAGTGTGTTCTCAGGAAAGGAGGTCGGCACATCATCGCCGGAAAGGACATTTACTATGGCAACAGTATCGCTACTCCCAACACCATGATGGGTATGAAAATCAACGTACCTTATACTGTCACCTAAGTTCATTATTACTATCTGGTAAGACGTGCAAGGCCGGCATCAATACGGCGTAGTGTCTCCTCCTTACCTATCCATGAGGCGATGTCGAAGACATGAGGACCACGTGAGGCGCCCACAAGCATCAGCCTGAAGAGATTGAAGACGCCTCCGGCATTATACCCGCCTTTGGTGATCCACTCCTTAACTATACTCTCAGTCACTGAAGGAGTGAAGTCATCAATAGCTGCAATGACATCACGTAATGCAGCAAGCATGGCAGGTGAGTCATCCTTCCACCTCTTCTTCAGCACCTCAGCATCATAGCTTTCAGGAGCAATGAAGAAGAAGTCAGACTCTCTCCACAGGTCATTAACAAACACTACTCTCTCTTTCACCAGTGAAACAAGCCCCACAAGCTTCTCATATGAAGGAGTGAATCCTTTTTCTTTCACTAAAGGCATGAACAGGTCTGCCAGTTCCTCAGCACTCTTCTGCTGCATATACTGATGATTGAACCATTTAGCTTTCTCAGGGTCGAAGCGTGATCCTGACTTACCAACCCTGTCGATAGAGAAGGCATTGATAAGCTCATCCATTGTGAATATCTCCTGTTCAGTGCCCGGGTTCCAGCCCAGCAGTGCCAGCATGTTAATGAATGCCTCCGGGAAGTAACCATCCTCGCGGTAGCCATGAGCTGTCTCACCGTAAGGCCAGAAGAGAGGGAAGACAGGGAAGCCCATCTTATCGCCGTCGCGTTTACTGAGCTTGCCTTTACCTGTGGGCTTAAGCAGCAGGGGCAGGTGTGCAAAGTCTGGTGACTCCCATCCAAAGGCCCTGTAAAGCATCTTGTGCAATGGCAGTGACGGAAGCCACTCCTCGCCACGGATGACATGAGATATCTCCATCAGATGATCATCGACGATGTTAGCCAGATGGTATGTAGGCATGCCGTCTGATTTATAAAGCACCTTATCATCAAGGGTAGAGGTGTTTACAACCATATCGCCCCTGATGATATCTGTAAAGTGAATGTCCTCATTATCAGGCATGCGGAATCTCACCACATAAGCCTCGCCGGCACTGAGACGGTGTTGTACCTCCTCTGCCGACAGTGTGAGTGAGTTACACATCGACATACGGGATACACATCCGTAGTTGAAGGTCTCACCGCGTGATTCATATTCAGTGCGCAGTTTCTCGAGCTCTTCCGGAGTGTCAAAGGCATAGTATGCGTTGCCTGAGGCAATGAGGTCATCAGAGTATTTCCTGTAGATAGCCTTACGCTCGCTCTGACGATAGGGAGCATGAGGCCCTCCCTCACGTACACCCTCATCTATCTTTATGCCTGCCCACTCAAGCGACTCCATGATATAATTCTCAGCACCCTCAACATACCGGGTCTGGTCTGTGTCTTCTATACGGAGAATGAAAACACCGTTATTCTTTCTGGCAAAGAGATAGTTATAGAGAGCTGTCCTCACACCTCCTATATGCAGCGGTCCGGTGGGACTCGGAGCAAAACGCACACGTACTTTTTTATCTGTCATATCTGTAAATCAAGTAAAACGGGGCAAAGATAAATAAAGAGGCTGAATTTTCAGTTACTAATAAAAGTCAGATTACCGACTCTTTTTTTGTTTTAATTTTGATGTTCAGGAACCAATTAAAACCACACGATATATGAAGACAATGAAAGCCCTTGTTAAGTCCAAAGCAGAAAAAGGACTCTGGATGGAGGAGAAACCTGTTCCCGAGCCAGGCTATAATGATGTGATTGTCAAGGTAAAGAAATCAGCCATCTGTGGCACTGACCTTCATATCTACGAGTGGAATGAATGGGCTCAGAAGACAATAAAAGTACCTATGACTATAGGTCACGAATATATGGGATATGTTGATGCAATAGGCAAGGGTGTCACCAATGTGAAGGTTGGAGACAGGGTCACCGGCGAGGGGCATCTCTATTGCGGTACCTGTCGTAACTGCCGGAGGGGCAGGCTTCATGTATGCGAGAACTCAGTGGGTATCGGCGTTCATATCGATGGCTCCTTTGCTGAATATGTTAAGATACCTGCAACAAACATAGTCCCTCTTGATGACCGCATACCCGACGACTGGGCGGCTATAATGGATCCGTTTGGTAATGCCACACACACAGCACTGTCGTTCCCTCTTCTGGGTGAGGATGTGCTGATAACAGGCTCCGGCCTCATCGGAAGCATAGCAGTGGCAATAGCCAGGTTCGCCGGAGCACGCTTTATTGTAGCCACCGACCTGAGCGACTATCGCCTCGAGATAGCAAAGAAGATGGGAGCTACCATCACTGTCAACCCTGCCAGAGGGGAGAAGGTGTCAGACGCAGTGAAAAAACTGGGTATGCGTGGCTTTGACGTGGGCCTGGAGATGTCAGGGTCACCAAAGGCATTCACCGATATGATCTCAAACATGTATAACGGGTCAAGCATATCACTGCTGGGTATCCTGCCGTCAAACTTCGAGGTGCCATGGAGCGACATCATCTTTAAGGCCATAACTCTCAAAGGCATCTACGGACGTGAGATGTGGGAGACATGGTACAAGATGGAGATGATGATAATAGGAGGCATCAACCTCGACCCTGTCATCACCCACCGATTTCATATTGACGACTTCCAGAAAGGCTTCGACGCCATGGAGGAAGGCAACTGCGGAAAGGTGATACTTTCGTGGGAGTGAATTGTAGTTTATAAAGTTTATAAAGTTTATAAAGTTTGTAAAGTTTGTAAAAATGAAAGCTGAGCGCTTTGAGGATATTATTGTATGGCAGAAGTCAAAAAGCTTTGCTGTTGCCATCTATAAAATTTTTGAAAACTCAAAGGATTATTCATTTCGTGATCAGATCGAAAGAGCTGCTATTTCAGTGATGAACAATATAGCAGAGGGATTCGAAAGAAAAACAAATAATGACTTCAAGCACTTTTTGTTTATCGCAAAAGGATCGTGTGGAGAAATCCGCTCAATGCTACATCTTGCTAAAGAAACAGATAAAATAGATGAAGCCACATTTAATGAGTTACATGAATCATCTCTCGAAATATCAAAAATGCTTTCCGGTTTTATAAAAAAACTCTAACTCCTCATTACCTCCCTAATTCATCAACTTTTGAACTTTATGAACTTTATGAACTTTATGAACTTTTAACTCTCCACACCTCTATCTGACTTTTTTATAATAACTTGTAGTTCATACCAACCAAAAACGATTGTCATTATGAGCTACAGTGAAAAGAACAAAGCTGTTTACCAGGCGCTGTTGCAGGATATTCGCAACGCAGGTATCTACAAGGAAGAACGATTTATTCATTCCTCACAGGCTGCTGACATTGAGGTTGAATTTCCTGCGGGTGCTGACACCCGGAAGGTCATTAACATGTGTGCCAACAACTACCTTGGACTCTCAAGTCATCCGGATGTGATAAAGGCTGCACATGCAGGACTTGACACACGCGGTTATGGGATGTCGTCGGTGCGTTTCATATGCGGCACACAGGACATACACCGTGAGTTAGAGAACAAGGTCACTGAGTTTCTCGGCACAGAAGACACCATACTGTTTCCATCATGTATGGATGCCAACGCCGGTGTCTTTGAGGCTATCCTCACCAGTGAGGACATAATGATATCTGACAGGCTGGTACATGCTTCGATAATTGATGGCATGCGTCTCTGCAGTGCCCAGCACGACACCTTCAAACACTCTGATATGGAACATCTGGAGGAGAAGCTGCAGATTCATGCCGACAAAAGAATTAAACTGGTGATCACTGACGGAGTCTTCTCCATGGATGGCGACCTTGCCAGACTGGATGAGATGGTAAAGCTGTGCGACAAATATGACGCTATGCTGCTTGTAGACGACTCACACGCAACAGGTTTTATAGGCAGGACCGGCAGAGGGACACATGAGTATTGTAACGTCATGGGTAAGATAGACATAATCACCACCACCTTTGGTAAGGCACTGGGAGGTGCCTCAGGCGGCTGCGTATCCGGAAGGAAGGAGATAGTGCAGATGTGCAGGCAGAAGGCACGCCCCTACCTCTTCTCAAACACCATCGCCCCGGTGATAGTATCGGGTGTGCTTAAGGTATTCGATATCTTATCGTCAAGCACTGAGAGAAGAGACAAGCTTGAGAAGAATGCCGCATACTGGCGGAAGAATATGGCAGAGGCGGGCTTCATCCTTAAGGAGGGCAACAGCCCTATTGTTCCGGTTATGCTCTTTAACGCCAGGCTGTC
>QKCK01000011.1 GCA_003245695.1 Bacteroidota bacterium
GGAGACCACAAATATACAAAGTAATGAACAAATGTTCATTATAATAAACATATTATTTTTCATAAATTTATTGTTATTAAAAAAACAGTAAATTCGCATATTTATAAATATTAATATATAGATATTTCAATATATATAAAACCAAGAGAACCAGTGAAATAAATGGCGACACGAAGACAATTTATCAGGATCTCTGCCATGGGAGCCGGTGCGGTAGCAGCAGGGCTGGGCGGATATAAGTTGTTTGCCTCAGGAGTGAACGGGGGAGAGAACGCAGCAAAAGCTGTGATGGCTTCACGTACACCGACATATTGTGAGATATGTTTCTGGAAATGTGCCGGATGGGTGCATACTGATGAGACTGGGCGAATAAAGAAAATCACAGGCAATGATGAGGATCAGCACTCTTCAGGGAGGCTGTGTCCGAGAGGCACCGGGGGTGTTGGTATGTATTATGATGAGGCGAGGTTAACCAGGCCTCTTATACGTACAGAGGAACGGGGAGCACAGTCATTCCGTGAGGCAACCTGGGAAGAGGCGCTTGATTATATTGCAGAGAAGACAAAAGCTGTTGCTGAAAAATATGGTGCCGGCAGTCTTGCTCTGTTCAACCATGGCTCAGGCGGAAAATACTTTACTGATCTGTTTAAGGCTTTGGGTTCTGATAGTATTGCTGCTCCTTCGTTTGCACAATGCCGTGGCCCACGTGATACTGCTTTTATTGCTACCTTCGGTGAACAACCCGGTTCTCCTGAAAATACTGATATACGTGATACCAGATGTCTGGTACTTATCGGATCCCACATTGGTGAAAACATGCATAACGGGCAGGTACAGGAGATGTCTGATGCCATTGACAATGGGGCAACCATAATTACTGTTGATCCCCGATTCTCAACTGCAGCCGGTAAATCAAAGTACTGGCTTCCTGTAAAACCGGCCACTGACATTGCGCTTCTGCTGGCCTGGATTCATGAGATTGTCTATAACAACTATTACGACCGGCAATATGTGGAGAAATATTGCTATGGTCTGGAAGAGCTTAAAAGTCATGTGGCGGGATTTACTCCTGAGTGGGCTTATGGTATCACTACTATTAATCCGAACCTTATACGGGAGACTGCCAGGGAGATGGCCAATGCGTCACCTTCGGTTATTATTCATCCCGGCAGACATGTCACATGGTATGGCGATGACACCCAACGGCTGAGAGCTGTGGCTATTCTGAATGCTTTACTTGGGTCATGGGGCCGCCGGGGAGGATTCTTCTCTCTTGAAGGTAAGGATCTTCCTTCATATCCTCATCCTGAGTTCCCGAAGGTGACAAAGTCGTGGCGCGACTGGAACCCCGGGAAATACAACCTGGCCGATTCGCCTGTCTCCAATGTTCTTGTTGATGCGAGTATCCCGGAACCTGGCAGGGATGCCATGATTAAAGCGTGGTTTGTTTATGGAACAAACCTGCCATTGACAATACCTGACACTGAACATACAATCAAGGCAATTCAGAATCTTGATTTCATTGTTGCCATTGATACCATGCCGATGGAGATAACAGGCTGGGCTGATGTTGTATTGCCTGAATGTACCTATCTGGAACGGTACGATGTTCTCAGGGCCAGCCCTCACAGAAAGCCTGCAATAGCACTCAGGATGCCGGCCAGAGAACCACTGGGCGAATCAAAGCCTGCCTACTGGATGGCTCGTGAGTTGGCTCTCAGACTCGGTAAACAGGACTACTTCCATTTTGAAAAACTTGAGGAGATGCTTGACTGGCAGCTCCTGAAAGTAGGTAGCTCACTTGAAGAGATGAAGAAAATTGGTGTGAAGACATGGGAGAGAGAGACGGGAAGTCCCTATTTTGCCGATGGTGAGGATATTGAGTTCAACACAAATACAGGAAAGATAGAACTATATTCTACCTCTCTTGAAAATGAAGGCTTTGATCCTATGCCTTCTTATACGCCACATCCGGAGCCACCTGAGGGTTATTACCGGCTTATTTATGGCAGGGCTCCCATGCATACCTTCAGCCGCACTTCTAATAATGCCAATCTTTTTGACCTTATGGATGAAAACACCCTTTGGGTAAATCCCAGGGTTGCAAAAGAGTGGGGCCTCTCAAACGGCCAGCCGGTATACCTAAAAAATCAGGATGATATTCTGAGTGATTTCCCCATCAAGGTGAGGGTGACAGAAAGGATACGATGGGATTCAGTCTATATGGTCCATGGATTCGGACACAGGGATAAGAAGCTTACACGTGCCTATGGCAGAGGTGCAAGCGATACACAGATGATAACAAATGTAATTGTCGATCCGGTAATGGGAGGAACCGGTATGAGGGGCAATTTTGTGACATTTATTACAGATATTAAAGACAAGGAGGCTGCGTCATGAGATATGCAATGGCCGTTGATACAAAGAAATGTGTAGGATGCAGCGACTGTGTAGTTGCATGCCAGACAGAAAATGATGTCCCGATAGGCTTTTGCCGGGACTGGATAGTGGAAACCAATGATGGTACCTATCCGCAGCTTGTTACTGAGATACGATCAGAGCGATGTAACCATTGCGAAAACGCACCTTGCGTTCGTTGTTGCCCCACAGGTGCCAGTCATATTACTGATGGTGGCATTGTGCTTGTCAATAAAAGGAAGTGTATTGGCTGTGGAGCATGCATTGCTTCCTGCCCATATGACGCACGATACCCTCATCCTGATGGTTTTGTGGATAAGTGCACCTTCTGTGAACACCGCCTTAAAGAGGGAATGAAACCGGCATGTGTTTCAGTATGCCCTACCAGGTGCCTCTATTTCGGGGATCTGGATGATGTCAACAGTGACGTAAGCCGGGTGCTGGCCAGAAGAAAACATAAATCACTCATCCCGGAGGCGGGAACTAATCCACAGTTGTACTTTCTAATCTGATAACAGCATGAATGAAGAACTGATAGTTAGCGGAAGAAACAACCTGCTGGTTGACCCGCAGTTGCATATATGGCATTGGCCTATACCTCTTTATCTGTTCCTTGGCGGACTTGCTGCGGGAATACTATTCTTTGCCTCATTATTTTATATCCTTGGAAAGGAAAAAGAATATGCGACGGCTGTAAGGATTGCTCCTTTTGTAGCACCATTCGCACTTGTGATAGGCCTCGCTGCTCTCTTTATTGATCTGAGACATAAGGCTTTTTTCTGGCAGCTCTATACTACCATAAGATTTGAATCTCCTATGTCATGGGGTGCATGGACACTTCTTGTAATAACAACAGCCTCTTTTATATGGAGTGCACTTCATATAAAGGATATTTTGCCGGCTTTTAACTGGAAGTATAAATTCCTTAAAGAGATTGAGCTCTTTTTCAATAAGCATAAACTTGGTCTGGCCTGGGTGATACTGATTTTTGCCATTATCACGGGTATTTACACAGGAATTCTGTTGTCAGCATTTAATGCCAGGCCATTATGGAATACTTCGGTACTTGGTCCGCTTTTTCTGGCTTCAGGTATTTCAGCCGGAGCTGCGACAATAATTCTTATGTCCAGGGATGTGAGGGAGCGAACCCTCTTTGCAAAGCTTGACCTTATGGTATTGGGTATTGAGATGTTCCTGATAGTGCATATGTTCATGGGATTCCTTGCAGGCACTCAGGTGCAGATAGAGGCTGCTCAGTTATTTCTTGGAGGAGAGTATACCATGGTATTCTGGATCTTTGTGGTCTTTATAGGTATATTCCTGCCTGCTCTGCTTGATATACTGGAACTCAGGGGCTATCATATCCCCGCTCTTGTTCCAGGTGTTCTTGTGTTACTGGGAGGAATAATCTTCAGATTTGTATTTGTATTTGCCGGGCAGGTGAGCCGCTGGCTATATTGAAAATAAAACAAACAGATATGACAACGTTATCAAAAGAAGAAAGAAGCAGGAGGTATCTGAATCCTTATCTGGGAGGGATACTGCTCGGTCTGGTGTTACTCATGTCAAATTTTATATCTGGCAGGGGGCTGGGTGCCAGCGGTGCTGTAAAAAGTGTTGTTGGGGCATCAATTGAAGCAGTAAACAGTAATGCTGCTGAAAACTCATTGTTCATGGCTGAGTTCAAAGCCTCACATCAGGGTGGTGCTTTGAATAACTGGCTGGTATATGAAGTGCTTGGAGTTATTGTCGGTGGTTTTCTCTCAGGTGCTTTTGCCGGAAGACTGAAACTAAAGGTTGAGCACTCACCTAAGATCACCTCTGTCAGGAGGCTTGCTTTTGCCCTTGTAGGAGGGGCTCTCTTTGGCTTCGGAGCCCAGCTGGCACGCGGATGTACCAGCGGTGCAGCTCTTAGCGGCATGGCCGTGCTTTCCCTGGGCGGGTTTATTACCATGATGGCAATCTTTGGTACCGCATTCGCCCTGGCATATTTTTTCAGAAAACTGTGGATTTAATCAGAAGATATCATGGGACCATTAGTAGCAAACGGAATAATAACGGAGAATACAAATCTTCTCCTGGCTTTCTTTATCGGAATAGGCTTTGGCTTTGTCCTTGAAAGCAGCGGATTTTCATCAAGCAGGAAGCTGGCAGGTGTCTTCTACGGGTATGACACAGTAGTGCTGAAGGTGTTTTTCACAGCAGCTATAACTGCCATGCTCGGACTTCTCTTCATGAGTCTTTTCGGATGGGTCGATCTTGAACAGATATATGTCAACCCGACATTCCTTAAGTCAGCAATAGTAGGTGGCGTGGTTATGGGTGCCGGATTTATCATGGGTGGTTTCTGCCCTGGCACAAGTGTGTGCGGAGCATCTATTGGCAAGATTGATGCTATGGTATTCGTCATCGGACTCTTCATTGGCGTATATTTCTTTGCTTTTACCTACAGCTGGTGGGAGAAACTTTATAAAGCCACCCCGTTGGGAAATATTAAGGTGAGCGACTCTCTGGGACTTTCTGACGGCATTTTTGCCCTTCTCCTGGTAGTTATAGCCATGGGCATGTTTTATGTCGCTGAATGGGCTGAAAAGAGGTTCCCGAGGGAAGAGTACTGATGGAGTCGAAAGTCGAAAGTTGAAAGTTGAAAGTTGAGGAGCGAAGTCCCGCAAAACGGGATTGAAAGATAAAAGACAGAAGACAAAAGACAAAAAAGCAAAGGGTTGCTCGATTGAAAATGGCCCGAACAAAAGATTGTGGATTGCTGTTCTCAGATATATCAGCAATGATCTTTGGAGGGTTAATATGAGAAAACAGAAAAAAATTCAATAGTATGAAACCAAGAGTATTACTTGCATCGGTTATGGTGCCGCTGGCATTGATAATTGCCGCGGTACCTGCAAACAAGACACGTCAGTTCAGACTTACTGCCGTAGAGCTTTTACAGGAGGCAGGATCAGGCAGTCAGTTTATCTCTCCTGATGTGGTGGCAGATATGATTGTTAAGAAGGATCCGTCGCTGCAGCTTATAGATGTCCGTACACCTGAGGAGTATGCTGCATTCAGTCTGCCTGGGGCAGTCAATATACCGCTGAGCAACCTTTTGTCGGAGGAATATACCGATTACCTCAATCAGGATGCCCGCATGAATGTCTTCTATTCAAACGGCACAGTACAGGCCAATGAGGCATGGATGATAACACGGCAGCTGGGTTATGAGAATAACCTTGTCCTGGAGGGGGGATTAAACTACTGGTTTGGCAATATCCTTGGAGCAACAGAGCCATCGCAGACCAGTCCCAATGAGGAGTTTGCAAAGTATGATTTCCGTAAGAGTGCCGCAGCAGCCATGGGTGGGGGAGCGGTGGTTACGACCACAGATTCGGCACCTGTTGCAGCAAAAAAGCCACCTGTAGCCTCCAAGGCAAAGAAGAAAGTTTCTGGCGGCTGCTGATATTTTGCAAAGCAGAAAAAAAGATTTAATTTTGCGGCTGCAAACGCGGTCCTATAGTTCAATGGATAGAACGAAGGTTTCCTAAACCTTAAATCCAGGTTCGATTCCTGGTGGGACTACAGACAAATTTTATATGCCTCTGTAAATGACATGTTTACAGAGGCATTTTGTTTTATATGGTAATCCTGAAAATATTTTTTGGAATTTCTTCGACCTCCTTCGGGGTCGAAATTTGTTTTTCTGATGTTATCGGGCTACAAGGCTGTGATGCCTTCGGCATCAGGAGGATATAATAACCATCAGCCGGGTGATTTGTCGTATTGTATTCCGGTGATATTCGAAGGTTAAAGGGCTG